>JAAYPU010000218.1 GCA_012519645.1 Clostridiales bacterium
AAATAACGGTAAAATATAGGCTTGGAGGAATTAGTACATCTGGTGAAGTAAATCCTCTTCTTCAAAGAGATTTCTTATATGCTATTAAAAAAGAAATTTTACCTTTTAACAACAGAATCAACAACAATTTATATAGATGGAAGTCGTTTGAATATGAGTTTAATATAAATCATAGAAAGCTCAGCTATAGATTAATCAAAGAATATCCTGAGGTGGTATTTTTAAAATCATTAGTTAAGCTTAAGTTAATAAATAATACGGAAAGACTGATTTATAATCAAAGGAACACATCTTAACAATTTAATGCCTGAAACAGGAGGGTAATGTAATGGAAATAAAGATCTATAACTTTAAGCAAATGGGAGATGAAAGGGGTACTCTGGTGCCTATTGAAGCAGGCATCGATATCCCCTTCCCTATTAAAAGAGTCTATTATATGTATGGCACTGGTAGGGGGGTTCGGCGGGGCCTACATGCCCATAAAACACTGCAACAAGTCTTAATTTGCGTTCATGGGACATGCAAAATACTGCTAGATGATGGGAACGAAAAAGCAATTGTTGAATTAAATCAGCCTTATCATGGATTGTATATTAGGGAGAATATATGGCGTGAAATGTTTGATTTCTCAGAAGATGCTGTATTAATGGTGTTGGCATCTGACCACTATAAAGAAGAAGACTATATAAGAGACTATGATGAATTTTTAAGATCTGCAAAGGCCGGGTATTGGGAAGATGGAGATTAAATTCAATCAATTAATTAGAGGTTATCAAAAATTTAAGGATGAATATGACAAAGCAGCAATTTCAGTATTAGAATCCGGTTGGTACGTCATGGGGAAGGAATTAGAACGTTTTGAATATAAGTTTGCAGAGTTTATTGGTTCTAAGTACTGTGTTGGACTTAATTCCGGTTTAGATGCTTTAAGATTAGCATTCAGGGCTCTTAATATTGGCGAGGGTGATGAAGTTATAGTTCCTGCCAATACATTTATTGCTTCGGTGTTAGGCATTACTGAAAATGGGGCAACACCGGTATTTGTTGAGCCTGACGAGTTTTACAATCTAGATACAGAGTTAATAGAAGAAAAAATTACAGGTAAAACAAAAGCAATTCTTGCAGTTCATTTATATGGACAAGCAGCCAATATGACTATACTAAGTAAAATATCATCGAAATATAATCTTTATTTAATTGAGGATTGTGCCCAAAGCCATGGTGCCAGATATGAAGGCAAAATGACTGGAACTTGGGGAGCTATTAGTTGTTTTAGTTTTTATCCTACAAAAAACCTTGGAGCCTTTGGCGACAGTGGCGCCATTGTAACTGATAATGAAGAAATAAATGAAAAAATAAAGATGTTAAGGAACTATGGAAGCAAAATTAAGTATCATAATGAGATATTGGGGATAAATTCCAGGTTAGACGAAATGCAAGCCGCATTATTGTACGTAAAACTAAAACATTATGATGAATTAAGGTTAGAACGAGAAATGATTGCTAAGAAATATTTGGATGGAATCAACAATGAAAACATTATATTGCCGACAATAAGAAATGCAGCAGAACATGTATGGCACTTATTTGTTATTAGATCCCGAAAGAGAAATGAAGTACAATCTTATTTGGCAAATAAAGGTATAGAAACACGCATACACTATCCAATTCCGCCACATTTGTCAGAAGCATACGGATATCTTGGACATAAAGCAGGAGATTTCCCAGTCACAGAGGATTATGCGAATACTGTACTCAGCCTGCCCCTGTATGAAGGTATGACTGATGAGGAAATAGACTATGTAATTAAAACTATCAACGATTAAGAGGGCTAATATATTTGAGTAGAACCAGACTGTTTATAGAAAACTTTATTGCCTATGGTTTAATAAATGTATTGGATAAAATTGTCCCTCTTCTACTGCTGCCATTTATCACTAGACTGCTAACTGATCCTTCTGATTTCGGTGTTTACGATATGTATAATTTAATAATCGGGTTTGGGGTGCCGCTGGCTGTCCTCGGAATGTATGATGCTATGTTTAGGGAGTATTTTGAAAAGGATGATCTAAAATATAGACACGATATAACAACAACCGCAAATCGTATTGTTTTAACTGCGTCTGTATTTATTTGCATTATTTTTATAGTATTTAACTCATCGTTTTCCAAACTCTTTTTTGGAACTTCTGTATATGGCACCGTTATAGTGTTTTCGGCCATTGGAATGATTATATCTGCCAATAAAGCAATTATATCAGCTCCAACGAGAATACAAAACAAAAGAGCTATATATATGGTTTCAGGGATTTTAAGCTCTTTGTTATATTATGGCCTGGCAATATTACTAATATACTTGGGTTATTCCTACTTTGGCTTGATATATGCCAATATTATCTCAGCCTTTTCTTTATTAATATTTTTTCTAGTTTTAAATAGAAATTTTTTCACATTAGGTAAGTTTGACAAAAATATCGCGAAAGAATTACTAAGAATTGGTTTGCCGCTTTTACCAGTATTTTTAATTTACTGGATATACAACTCCATGGATAGAATTATGCTTGCGAATATGCTAGGTACTGCTGATGTGGGAATATATGCAGTTGGCGCTAAAATTGCTAGTATTAGTACTTTTATTTATGCTGCCTTTGCTGGGGGATGGCAGTATTTTGCCTTTTCTACCATGAAAGACGAAGATCAAGTTGCTCTTAATTCAAAGGTCTTTGAATATTTAGGAGCGATTTCATTTTTAAGTTTAATTGTTTTATATCCACTTATAAAACCATTGTTTAATTGGCTATTTCCTGCATCATATTCGGGTGGTGCAGTTGTAGTACCGTATCTGTATATATCACCATTATTATTAATGCTATTTCAAGTAGTGGGTAACCAATTTTTAGTTATCAAGAAGAGTTATTGGTCAACGATAACGTTAACCATAGGAGCTTTCGCTAATGTGTTATTGAATTGGGTGTTAATACCACTAATGGGCGTTGAGGGGGCAGCCATTGCTACTTCAATA
>JAAYPU010000219.1 GCA_012519645.1 Clostridiales bacterium
CTGACTCACACCTTGGCTGTAAAGCCGAAGGATTTCTCGATACTTGATCATTTGATCAACCTCCTGATAGTTGATTTACACTATGCAGTGCATAAAGTCATTATATCGGAGGTGGATCTCGCCATGACCAAAATGGCTCTATTTGATGCACAAAATGGCTCTTTTTCAGCACACATGTGGCTTTATCTCGAAATATTACTCAATATTAAACTTGACCTTTGCAAACCCTAACAGGTATTCGCACTGTCTTGTCATCAATATAGTCACTATGGTAGTGGTAAAACATAGCTTCCTCCGAAAGATTAACTTAAATTTCCGAATCGTATCACAGCATTTAATCCCTCTAAAATTTTTACTTAGTGGTTAGCTATTCTCATAATGATTATCTCCCAAACATTGATACAATTTACTAAACACTGCCAAGATCTCAATACATTTTATGAGAGTATTTTTATATAATCAATTTCTGTTGCCCTACATTTTCTTTTTGTCTGATCGAGTTCTTCAAACCCATACCAGGTTTTTGGCTTTTGAAAAATATCTAGCCCTCTGCCTGGTTTAATCCTCCAGCCAGAATCTGTTTCGATAAGCCTATCATGTATTTTATCATCAAATTCATAGCTAAAGTCTATCCCTTCCTGTGCAAGGCTTTTTTTCATCTCTTCAAACTTCAAACTGACTTCTTCTTCAAATGATTTGTTCTCTGCTGATGTTACTAGCTTTACAGCAACCCTATTGGCAGCTGAATCAATAACGCCGCAGAAAGCGATAAAGTTTTTAATTTGATAATCAAGCCTGATATAAGGATCTACAACTCGAATGTTTTTTGCCCTCCTTAAATAAGGTGAAAATAAACGTTTATAAGAAATACCCTTAGCCCCTTCTTCAATTATGATTGTTAGTTCTTTAGGTTCCCTTTTTTCATCCAATAAAGAGGCAACTTCTTTTGCTTGAAGCTCGGTGTATATTTGAATTATTCTTTCTTCAACTTTATTTTCTTCTTGTATACCTATATCTTCATCCAAGACATTTTCAAATTTATTATTTAAAAGATTTTCTTCTCCTTCGATTTCATCAGGAGGTGTAAAAACCGGCAGCTTGTGGTTTTTTTGAAAATCATCAGGCCACTTCGAATGTATTGTTACCGGTACATATTCTCTATCAAGTTTACAAAGCTCGTCCCTCACACGCTGTCTAAGCTCTAGCGCTGGATTAACACAGAACTTATAGAATTCTTCTTCTGAGGGTTGTTTATTAGGAAATAATATTTTTAGCATTCCACTGGCGCCGGCTTCTATTGCTTTTGCATCTCTCATATCTTCACAATGGAAGAGTTCTATATTCATTTTTACATAATCCCGATAACTAATATCAGACCTTAAAAGATGTAAAATTTCTCCGAAAATATCTCCTTTAAATCCTAAACTATTTGATGGAGTCTCTTTACTAATCCGGGGCAACTCCCATCCAGGCAACAAACCAGAAAAACGATCAATAAACGCCGTTTCTCTAAGAAAATTAGGGAAAGATCTAAATAACCCAATCTCTTCATTCACTGGCCTTCTCTTTTCGTCAATATCTATATTAGCAAGTAAAACCAACCCTGCATCTGCTGAAATCGTTCCTGAAGCCCCACGGCCAAATCTTCCTGATTCCAGGTAAGATTTGAGTAGGGCAGTTAGTTCTCCAGAGGGATCGGCTTTCACTTTTTGTGCTTCATCAATTACAACACAGTCATAACGGGTAATCAACCCTGGAGTTTTTCTGCCATCATGAAAAAATAATACCGCTGGAGAAATAGCTCCAGAACGAACGGCAACATATCTAGACATATTATCAAATACAAATGATTTGCCGGTACCTTTGGGTGCAGGCTCCACAAGATTGTAACGGGGTTCAACTAAAGGGATTAAACGACAAACAAGAAGGCATTTTTGTCTTTCTGTATACAAACGATGATTAAATCCCATCGATGAAACAATTAAGTTAAGCCATTCCTCTGTTGAAAAAATACTTCTAGTCTCACAAAAATATTCAATATCAACATTAGCCAGTTGAAAAGGCTTAAATTCTTTTAGCCAAATTTGCCCTTTTTTGTTTTCTTCCGTAGGGGGTATGTAAAATAAAGTGCCAACTCCCCATAAACCGCTACTCAGCAACATTTCATTGTCCTGAATTATTTGAGGGGAAATATGCCCCTGATTTTCATCTAATAACGGTATATTTAAGTAACGGTCGCCTTTTACAAGATTTACACTAACAGAGTAATTATCAAGCATTTGAACTTCTCTTTGTTCAAACAGGTCATTTTTAATTGCCTCTTTTTCTCCCTTTGATGGAATATACTTCTGGACAAACCTGGCAATTTTTCCTCTGCTCTCTTCATTTAATTCCATATCGTCCCCAACAAAGTGTGCTATAATCCATTCCGCAACATATGTAGGAATAGCGCGGCTGCCAAAGCCAGCTTTATGAATTAAAGATTTATTAATTACTATTTCTCCAAAATAATCTCTAGCTTTTATTTCAAAACTTTCCATAGCCACCCCATTTACCTCCTAAATCATATCATCAAAGTCTATAGATCCTTTGGTTTCAAACATAGAGACCATTTCTATAGGCAATACTGCCTTAAACTTCATTTCTTTACCGCCCATCATAAAGCTAATACCCAAGTGTAGGTTCTGGCTTTCTTCTTTATTAGTAGTTTTCTTAAATCGAACAGGTATTTTTATTATTTCATTTCGTTTTCTATCAAGTAAATCCAATTGATACTGGCTGGCCTCAACATTTGTATTTAAAACATCTATACTAATTTTTTCAGCGGGAAGTTGGTTGGGGTTACCCAACTCCAGCTCAATTATTTCTTTACTCTGGTATCTGTACTTTTTCTTTATCAAAAGAACGGTAAGCTCTAAAATTGATAAGACAGTTTTTTCAAAAATAAGATAAGGAACCACCACTTCTTCCGGAGAAAGACTACCATGAAGATAACAACTCGCGTCAGACTCTATAAACCGATTAGCTCTTCTGGCACACAAGAAATGTTCTTTATTACCGAAAACAGAGGCATCAAGAAAAAAACAATCTGTTTTAAGGTTATCTGGTAATATTGAAAAACGTTCAGGAGAAACGGCTATAAAGCGATGGGAAGGATCTTTGAAATCATTAGCTTTAAAAAAATCTTTGTCAATGTTGTTGGCAAGGGATTTTGGAATCCTTGTAGAACCATGATCAGAACAAATATGAATAGATATTATCTTGCTTAGGTTAAAACGTTTAATAAAAGAATCTATTTCTTCAACAAGTGAAGTTAGCAGGTGTTCAATATGTTTCTCATGAGAAATGCCTAAGTCAGACTCTGAAAGATGAAGGGCTTTATCAATTGAACGATAATTAACAAAGTATGCATTGGCTTTAACCTCTCGAAGTGCATTTAACTTTTCAATATCCGAAAGATATACAAATCCTATCTCTTTAAAAAAATCTTCCCAGCCTTTTTCTATGATTTTTGCATATCCTCGTTCTTCGATATCTTGATAAGAGGTAGCTCCTGATAAAAGGCATTTTTTTGATATTTCTGTTTCTGAAGGGAGCATACTCAAGTACATTTTACTCTCTTTTAATAAAAAGCCTTTTTGCTGAAAGGCTTGATAAAGAAGAGGAAGTAAAAACAAACCAAAGTTGTCAATAATAACAACTAAATCAACTCTTTTTTTATCTTTGAAACGGCTAAAATTATTAGGGATAATATTAAAAACCATTCGGTTTGAACTTGCCCTAATTTTTTCCCAGTTGTCATACAACCAACTGGCAAATTGATCTCCTTTTTCAATTAGCTCCATATCTGCTATTTTATGATAATCAAGCCAACGAAAATAAGGAATGTACTCATTAATTACCCAGTTGAGCACATCTTCTACCCCATTTTGTAATGGGGGGCTTGAGGGTTTTGATGGTCTAATATGTTTTTCCAGTAAGGACAACGACGGGCTAATACGATCCTTTATTTGGATAAATGTCCTGGAAACATGCTGAATATTTTCTTTGGTAATTAAATCTGGGTTTTTCTTAAATATATCATTTACTCTTTCATACTCAATAAGTAACAACCCACTAATATTCTCCAAAAAGTTTAAAAATTCTTCGTTGTCTTTTGGCATCGGAAGATCATTTAAGTAGTACTCTACATGCTTAATAACATCTGTAACCGTGTCTTCCTCTACAATCAAATCACGCAGATTAAAATTAAGCGAACTAAAAAGCTGAAATTTTTCATCCAACAGTTTCCATCCAATATTTTTGTAATGACGTAAAATTTTATATTTCATTAAATCTATGTTTAAAGATAACAAATCTTCCTCAATTAACTCAATCACTTTCCGTTGAGAAAAATCTTTAGCCTTTTGTTTCCACAAATTTAATTGTTGCAGGTAAATTTTATTTATAAGCTTGTTATTAGTATTAGCTGACCAACGTTCTGGTTCAAAAGACTGTAAGATTTCTACTATTCTATTAATGGGGAAAACGGGGGAAGTAAATACCTGCCCATAAAAATACTCCAAAATAACATTATTAAAAGAAACCCCTTCTTTGGGAACGATATCGAGTTCCAACAATCCCGCTGTAATTATTTCTTCATCGCTAATAAATTCAGGAACAACTACTCCCCAGCGTTCTTTAATTATATCTCGCGCAGTCAACTCACCAAAAGAAAAAGTTGGGTGTTCATAATGTTCTGCCATTCGCTTAAACCAGATAAAAATAGATTTTTCCCTTATGACAACCTCTAAATCTTCTCTCCTACTTATGGCTTCTTTGATTTTGGCATAGGCAGGAACATAATCGCCAACGGTTGTAACATTAATAAGCATCCTATCTGATTTCAAAGATAGAGGGTCATAAGAAATAACAATCATTTTTTAAATTTCTCCTCTAATTTAAGTAAAATATCTTTTATCTCCTTTTGAAGTTCTTTAATGGTCACGATATTTGCCTCAATAATCTCTTTAAGAAGAGAGCTAACAGTAGCTCTCATTTCTTCTTTGGTTTTTGGGAAAACAAACATAATTTTTTCATCAGTTATCCCTAGTTGTTGGCGTTTGATGATATTTTTTTCCGTCTCGTCAATAACATTTACTGTTTTTACCCTGCTATATTTCCCCTTTCCGTCACAAGCTACAAATTTAATCATTTTCTTGCCTGTCACTTCAATAGTATAATTAGTTTTAATTTTTTTTCTCTCTGCGGACGGATCTGTAGGATCAGAACCATCGTCTGTTAACCAGATCTCCTCGCCTTTCTCTGCCGGTTTAACACATATTACAAGCTTTCCTTTATGATATACTGTATCACCTTCAAGATTAGAATGTTGTTTAAACTCAACTATAGGTTCATGTACCGGTGATTCATTTTCTTCAATATGCTTTTTTCCTCTTTTGATTTTGTTCATGTAATCTTCTGTTTTATCGGCTGTCCACAAGGCAAGCGGCTGCAATCCGTATGCATCGGGCAGTATGGAAAACAGGAAATCCTGGATATTAGTCAACTCTTTAATCTTCAGCAAAGGCTTGCTGTCATTATTATGAAATGAGCTATAAGGGTCTTTCTGATAAGAATCAAGACTATTGTACCACTCTCGGATACCTTCCTGGAGATCTAAGTCCAGCTCACCTTTAATACTAAAAATTTTAATAACCTGCTTGACAATCTCTCTTTGTTTATTGCCAACAGTGTTTTCCACATTTTCCTTAATCGCTTTTAAAAAGTCAGTTATTTCCTCTAGTTTCTTGGGAGATATTTTTTCGTCCGGTTCCATAGAAAAAACCGTAAGCAAATCATTCTTCATAAAACCAAAGGGATCTTTTGTCGTGGCCTGGAGCATTGTTTGAATAAATAGTTTTTCGTTTTCTTTATCATAAAAATCTAAAGAACGAGCAATTGGATCAAGGTTATCCCACCAGCTAATCAGTGAATGGAAAGCTTCGTGAATACTGTAATTTTTCCCTGCAACGTGGTCCTCCGGAGAAAAAATTTGGCACACAAGGTTATAAAATTGCCTTTCTTCATCTGACATCGGTTCGTAAAAAAGCACGGCCGTCTTCTTTTCTCCACAGATTAATGAATAAACTGATTCAAAATCAGTAAACTTAATATCAGTGAGTGCACCCTCTTCACGTTTTACACGCAAGCTATCCCTATAATAACGCCTGGCCAGCAGAAACATTAGTGTTACAGCAATTCTTCCCTGACCATATTCCTCAAAATACTTCTTAAAGAATAAGTGACAAGAAACGGGGTTTGAAGCTGCTTCTATGTCTTGCAAAAGAGCTAAATAGGAAGGAAAAACATGGCCAAACTTGCTTGTTTCTCTTTCAACTTCATATTTTCTCTTTTCCTCTTTTCCATCAAAAAACTTTAACACCTGATTATCCACAAAGCAGCGTTTTAAGTACCTGATCCCACCGGTATTATCCGGCCAACTTAAATCTATTTCCACAGGTGAAGATAAGTCCAGCAAATATTCGCAGGCTTCTTTAAACATTCTTTCGTCATTTGGATTCAACTTCAGGTGGCATTTATTAAAGTTTATATGTGAAAATTTGTTTCTTTTCGCAGAATAAAGCTTCTCCATTACTTTATTCGCAGGGTCATATTTATTTGACACAAAAAGGGCATTCCCTTTTACAGTAAACCAATTCATTGCTTCTGGTGAAAAATACGTTTCCTTTATTTTCTTTAGAGCATCCAAAGCTTCCTTTTTTCGCTCTCGGAGCATTGTGTTTTCATGCGGGCCAAAGTTTTTAGCCTCATCGCTTTGTTGAATGCTCTTTATTGCATCCAGAGTAAGAACATCCTCTAACACAGGTAGAGCTTTTTGGGGAACAGATATTACAATTTTATCTTGAGTATTCTTAATAATATACTTTTTTGCCAGATCAATATCTTTATCAGTTTCACAAAAAACATAAACAGCTGTCCCTTCATAAGACATTCGCGGGTCTTCAATCTGGCGCCTTTTGTGTTCAAGCATCTCAAAAAAGGAAGCTGTTTGTCCATCTATGATATAATCCTGCTCTATTTCAGAAGGCAAAACAAACTGGACTTTTAAACGTTTGTCTTCATTATAAGTGGTATTATAGTGTTTCGCCTCCAAGTATTCTTCTTCACCAGTAAATGGCAGGTGCTCTAAAAAAGTATGCAAAATATTGCTCGGCCTATTTTCGGGATTAATCTTAAATTCCTGGATACGCCTTTCAATGTCAACAACATCGCTTCTTTTGAATTCATATATACCTTTGTTGTTGTAGAGAATAGTTGCCTGGCATAACCGTTTCAATCTTTCTTCTAGCGCCTGGGCATCCTGTACTGAAAGAGCATTTAAAGCAAATTTAATGTTCTCTAAGGTGTTGTGAACAGGTGTGCTTTCGGTGGAAATAATTTCATTAATAAGCATAGCTTTTAAGATTTTATGCATAAGTTCGTCTACTTCATCAAAAAGCTTCATTTGGCTATCCTTTTTTAAGTAAGCCAGCATTTCTTTTAAAGTTTCTTCATAATCAGCAACAGCTTTACGTACCCTGTCCCTTAAATTTCGGTTGTCCGTTTTCAGACTATCCCGAAAGTAATCATAAAGAAGATCCTCGGTGTATAAATTCAATTTTCCATCTGCTTCAATATCGTTACGTTCGGTAAACCAGGGGTAAGAGAACTCCTGCACATTTATCCAGCCAGTTTCACCTGTTTCAAATTCCGGCGAGAAAAATTTAAATACGGAGCGATTATCTGACCCTGCTTCCCCAGCCAGCTGTAACAAGGCATAAGTTGCCAGGGGATGCATAGGATAAATATTTTCGATAATATTTGCCTTTAACTTCGGCGCTGGGAGCCAGTTGAAAAGATTAAGCCTCTTACATTCTTTAGCAAAATGAGAAAAAATACCTGTATATGGAGCAACAATTTTGTTCCACTCTGGGGAATCTTTCTTTTGGTGAACTATAGCAGCAATAATATCCTCTAACCCCTCGGTCTGCAATGGTATTTCGTTCACCCTCGCTTCAAGAGTAGAAAAATGGACAGCATCAGAAGCCAAGCCATGGTTTTTAAAGGATTTATGACCGGTTCCCAGAAAAATCACAGGTAAGTGCTCCATCCCGCTATTGGCACAAAACTGGGCAAATTCATGCAGCTTTTTTAGATTTACCAGCCCATCATCTAAAGCGTAGCCAAATTCATCATAAATGATAAGAATGCCTTTATAAACGGACTTAAATGCCGGATTTGTAAGCATATCTTTTAATATATCCTGCAAATTATCCATGCTAAAGGTAAAATCTGTATCTGTAACAGCTTTATATATTTTTTTAAAGACCTTAAAAGCTAATTCATCACTATTCTGAAGACCCCTTATAATATCTTTTATTGTCCACTCTATAAAGCTATTTTCAATTTCATCTAGCATATCTTGATAAAATCTCTTTTCAATCTTTCTTTCTTCCCAATTCTCAATTCTTCTAAGAGCCTCTTTGTAATGAGTTTCCATCGGAATATCTACTCCATCTTTTTCCAAAGCTTCTTCAATAGCTCGCAGGACTGTCCCTTCAAATTCTAAATTTAAGCCGTAACGGCACACCGCAACCAGGAAACGGCCTTCCTTTCGTACTGCTTTTAAAGTGGAAGCAGGTTTTTCTCTAAATATTTCGCCTTCTTTGAGTACTTTTTGTGCGTCCCTTTGGGCCTCTTCATAATTGTGAAAAAACCTTTCCATCTCGGGCAGGTCGCTTTGCTTGGCAAAATAGTTGGCCAGCATCAAGCAAAGGTGGGACTTTCCCGTTCCATAGCTTCCCGATAGAAAATAAAATCTTCTGTCCTTGGGGTTTAAGGCGTTAGCAACCTTTTCAAATGCCAAGCGATGCGCTTTAATAGGCATATATCTTTCCATACGGTCTCTGTTCTTAAGAGCATCATTATATTCGTTGGTTAAGTCTACATAGCTGGTATAACCGCTTTTTATATCTATAACTTCTTTTATTTTAACAGCCATTCAACTCTCCCTCCTAAATAAACGCTTTAAAGCTTGAAAGCTTATGTATTCTTGAGTTACCTTGGCTATCAGTGATCTCAATATTTTTAAGACGTGAAGAAGGTTGTAAAAAATAACACACGGTAGATCGGTAACGTTCCAGAAAAGAATTCCATTGCTGCCTAATACCCCTCATAAACCTTTCGAATTCTTGGTCTCTCCAGGTATCTAAAAGAAAGTCCATGTGATCTACAACAACAAAATGTTCACCCTTAGTTTCCCTTTCCAAAAGTTGAAAAAAGTTTTCTGGACCAAAAGAATCAATTGTTTTCACCAATTCTTTATTATTCAAAAAATACTCTAAAAGATCGAGATACTTTCCGCCTAATGCTTTAGCCGCTTTTTTTGCAAAAAAGGTTTTACCCCTTCCCGGTTCAGCAATAACAATACTGGAACGATACTTTTCTTTTCCTAAAGATGCTATATATTCTTGAAAATCTAAAGCCATATTAATCACCGTATATTTTCTTTAATATCATCTCTTTGGTTAAATTCTCATCAAAACGAATCTGATCTAAATCTCCAAACTTTTCAAGTCTGATAAAGCCATTATCATGAGCTCTGTCCAGCAGTTCTTCTATTTTTTTCAAGGGAATGTTCAAGACCTTCCCGGGACTATTTGGGTTTGTGGAAATTGCATCAATATCAATACTAGATGCATTCCAGCCTATAAAGCCTTTATAGTATAAAACCATATACAGAAATGACAAAAAAGAAACATTTACGTTTGCGCCTACTACATAAGAATTATTATTGTGTTTAGATAAAATGCCCAATCTATTGAATAGTTGTTCAGTATAAGCATTTAATACACTTCTTATTTCTTTGGTTAGATGACTTTTAATTGATTTCTCCGAATAATATTCTTTCAAATCATTAAAATACTGTCTAATCGCTTCACTACTAGTCATTTCATGTTGGGCAAAAACTATATTTACTAACCTATGCCATACTATATATTTAGGATTGCAGGAAATAATATAGTGAAGAATCCAGAGAGTTTCATCGTTGTCAAAAAAAGGGTCTTTTCGAGAAATTTCAATACCCAATTCTGTTAATTTATAAACCCGAGGCTTCAATAATCCTAATCCGATTGAAATACTGTTTAAGTTTTCCAGTTGCCGATCCGAAAAACCAGTTTCTTCCATTATTTCTTGACGAGGAATTGTACTGTTACCATTGGTATAAATATATTGCATTAACCTGGATATCTGATCAAAACGGACATAGTAACCATTGGTAAGTTGGAGTTTCACTATACTCTACCTCACTAATTTTCTAAATATGACGTTCTTTCCCATATAATCTGTTTATATTGGTTAAAATCATATATTTCTAATAATAACTCATCTATTTTTGCCATAATAGGGCCATAAATGTCTTTTATATTAGTTACTCCTTTCCCTTTTTTCTGGGGTTTGATTTCAAGAAGCTTCTTACATAATTCTACTACTTCTCGCTGTTCTTTTGTATTTTGCCATTTGCAAATAGGTATATTACCCAAATAGGCTTCATCTAGATGCATTGTTAAAATAGATCTATTAAATAAAATGTCTCTTAAAAACCATGCAATTAATCTGGAATTTAAAATAGCTAAAATGTATTCAACAGGATAAATGCAGTCTTCTGAGAGTATTACATTTGTTATCGTATCATAATTAAACCACATTTTCTCATTAAATGTAGCTTCTATTCGCACCTTAGAACTAATAATATTTTTACAAATAATATGTTTTGAACCAAAGTTATTAAAAATGTCATTTTTATATTCCTTCAAATATTTATATGGTTCTTCTTCATAATCCCAAATAGTATATGAAGTAATATTCCTTCCCCCAATAATTGGTTTATATTTTCTTTCATCTTTTTCACTTAAATATTCAACTTTTGATTGTAATGAAAGTCCTCGGAATATATTCACTTTATTACCTTCAAAGCATAACTCTCTTAATGCAACTGAATTTTTATTAATTTTTTCTAAAATTTCAGTTGCAGCTTCATCAATATACATTGGAAAAATATTTAATTTCTTTACCAAACCAAAGTTTGTTCTTCCAAATAAAGATATGGTACTATTACATATATTATAATTAAGTATATATTTAATATCTTTATTTCTACTAAAAATCAATATCATTTGCTCGAGCCCAACTTTATCAAAAGCTTGACCTAAATCAACGATACAATTAACAACAAACCACTTTAATAATGAATTGCGTAGCCCTTTATAGCCACTAACATGTGCAATTGATTTAGGTAAGACTAACCCAACAAACCCACTATTATTTACAATACTCTGCGCAATATTAATAAAATAACCTGCTAAATTTTGCGATCCATTTGTTATATAAATATTATTAATTAAAAAATATTTTTTTGAAAAGTAAGTTGGGGTTCCAAATGGTGGATTACCTATAATACAATCAAAACCATTTTTCAACAATAAAATTTCAGGAAATTCTAATTCCCAATGAAAGTACAATTCATTATTATTTTTTAAAGTATTTGATTCCAATAGCTGTATCCAATCATTTACATATTTAAAAACAAAATTGTATTCCTCTTCACCAATTTTGCTATCAAAAAAAACCTTTGTATGAAAATCACATAACTTTTTATAAGGCTTTAGCTTTTTATCGATCTCAGCTAATATCTCCCCTTTTTCTTCAACATTTTTTCTTGCAATTGTATCTATGCCTTGAATTCTCAATATTTTTTTGATCGCTTCCTGAATATTACTTTGGAAAGCTTGATCCTGCATAATATCATAAACAACTAGTTGCTTTGCAGCTTTTTTTTGTGCTAATGGATATTTCCCAAGGTCCTGTAACCTGCACCCTATTAATGAATTGCCGCATTTAAGGTGGTGATTGAGAAAAGACAACGGTTTACCTTTGGACATGGATAAAATCCATAAAGACAGTTTTGCTAATTCAACTGCCAGCGGATTTATATCTACTCCATATATGCAGTTTTCTACAACGCGTCGGCGCCAATATACAGTACTTGTTTCCCTTGTCTTGTCGATATAGCCAAATTCATTCATTGTTTCAGTAATAAAATTTGTGATTGTGTTTGTTGCGTTTACCAAAAAATGTCCGCTTCCCATAGCTGGATCCAAAATGCTTAACCCCAACACTTCTTCATAAATAAATCTATCAAGTTCTTCAAGAAAAGTGTCTTGAAGCGATAAACGCTCTGCTTCATCAATAGCCCTTTCAATGGCTTGAAGAGTTTTCTTATTCCTTTCTTTGAAGCCATTATTAAGTTCATTTAACTTTTCTGCTACTGTGTTATTTACAATAAATTCTACTATATACTCAGGAGTGTAATAAGAGCCTGTGGTTTTTCTTTCACCTTTATCTCCAGCAAAATAAACAGCACCAGCAGGAATATGGTTTCCTTTTTTAATTATTCCTCCCTTGGACTGAGGGATATATTTTATCTCTTTTTTTAAATGCTTTACTTCTGTATCTTCTTCAGCAACCCTGAGTTTATGTTCCAGAAGCCCTTCATAAAGGGAACCTAAATGCCTGACACTAAGATCCCTGTAACTGATCTTTTTAGTCTCACCGGATTTTTCTTTATAATGGCATAAATGATAAATAACAGTTGCTATGCAATAGTCGTCCAATCTATTCTCCTGGATAAACCTGGTGTAGTCATTTTCAGCAGGGTTAAAAAGGCCACCGTTATAAACCTCATCGATATGACCAAAAAGTCCGTTCAACATTTTCCAGAGTTCATAGCTTTGAAAAGATGCGGTGCTTGCTTTACTCTCTTGAAAAGCATTATTTTTAATATCATCAAGCATTTGCATTTCGTCATCATCCAAAAGATTACGCGCTTCAGCATATAAAAGAAAAAGTAATCGGAACATATACAGCATGGAACTTCGGTAAATGGTATCTGTAAGATTATCATCCTGAAAATTGGTAGTGACAGTATTTTTAAGATACCTTATATACCCCTGACACAGGCTTGCTAGAATTCCTTTACCGCCTTCTTCTGCTTGCTTTAATGCTTTACCCAATTCTTCTTCAATATAGTCAATCTTATCCTGGGATTCCTGCTTAAATTGGTCAAAATGACACATTCCATTTTTATTCAAGACAAAATTTCCTGCTTGCAAAAACTCAGTAAAAATCTGAAATGCTTGGCAATTACCTTCCCTTTCAATCTCTTTAAGATTTATTTCCAAAAATGTTTCGTAAGGGGTTGGCTCTTCAGTATGGTAGATCCTCCAAAAGTCTCCATTGGTAAGAATGCCCCATTTAAGGTTATACTTGCGAAGGTTGCGAATCACTTTCTCTGCCCAATTGGTACCTAATAATGTATTATCGAGATTTTCTCCGGGCAATAAGGAAACGCAAATTGAAATGGGTGAATCAGTATTTCCTAATTCAAATAATTCAGTAAGGTTATCATCCACAGGTTTTAGGTTGAATTTCAGAGTAAATAATACTTCATGGATATAGCTACGATTCCAATCATTTAAACTAGAGGTATGTGCAAATTCCCTAAATTCCTTAAGTGTATTAAGAGTAGCTGTAACATCTGGACTTGCTTCTATCTGAGTTATTTCAGCAAGATATGCTTCAGAAAAAAGATATTCATTTTTGTAAAGTACTTTTGCAGGCATTTAATTTCTCCTCTTAACCGATGCAATTTAAGCATATAGTTATAATTGCTGCTCATATTTTGTCACAATAATAAATTCGCCAATTTATCTTAAATCCCTGCCAAATTCAACCAATGTGGCTTGCAGAATCCTAAACATTTACAAAATATGTGCTATAAAACCTGCTGCGTTTGAAATCCTCTCTGTCAATCTATCCAAAGGCTGCTGGCTAACGTGCCAGAACCGCCTGTAACAAGCAACCTGAAAATTGTAATCCCAGCCGTTATTGTTAACAAGCCTTTCAGGCATTCTTCCTGTCTTGCAGCAATAAAACCGCGAAAGAAAAAATAGTACATTTATCCAGGGCTTATATCTCATTTTCCGCACCCTTTGGCATAAAAAATCATAATTTCTGTTTA
>JAAYPU010000220.1 GCA_012519645.1 Clostridiales bacterium
CACTTAAGTGAGCTTGTCTGTTCTCAAATGATCGAATTACATTCTGCTGACAAAATGAGCTATTATTTGCTGACTTCAAAAGGTAAGCGCACATTAGAAATGTTTAATAAGCTTATTACAGAAGATATGCGGGAGTTTTTAGATAAAGAAATTAAAATAAAGAAAAAACAATACAACCGAGATAACGAAATTATAGCAAACTATATTAAAATTGGTGAATACGAATATATAACCTATCTTATGGTCATTGAAAAAGGATCTCCTCTTATGGATTTACGCATCATTGTCGGTTCTGCTGAACAAGCTGAGAAATTATGCAAAAGCTGGAGAGATAACGCAGTTAATGCTTTTAAACAAATCCTTGATATCGTTACATAATTGAGGAAGTTTCATAATTGAAATTTCTCAATTTATTTATCGGTGGATTTAGAAATATAATTAAGATCCTTTCCTACTCTGATACGTTTGATTCTCCTAAGATCGTCCAAATCAAATATTTCTATTGTATTATCTAAATGATTTCCGATTATAGCAATATTTTTCTCATCATCGATCCCAATGCAGCTTGGGAATTTTCCGGTTTCGGCTTTACCGGACATTTTTCCGTCTTCTATACTCAATTTATACAAATAGTTTGTTTCAGCATCCAATAAAAAAATTTCTTTAGTTGTCTCCCTCAAAGCAATATCGGACAAATAAATACCTATCTTTATTTTTTCCATAACCTTTCTTTGAGAAATATCTACTATACATAAGATCCCTTGATTTTCACAATTAAAATTACTGCAGGAGGCATATAAGTATTTATTGCATCTCGATATCTTAAAATGCATCGCACAGCAATTTAATACGATTTTGTCACAAACACTGTTATCTTGAGTATCAATTACAAATATTTCTTCCGAGCCTAATCCTGCAACAAAAAGACTCTTTCCGTCGTTACTCATGTGCAAATCATGCGGCATTCTATTTACCGGGATTTGAACAGCCACGGAGTTCTTATTCAAATCAATTCCTGAAACGGTATCAGAATCATAATTTGTCACGTAGATAAAATTATTTTTTTTAGATATGTCCAAATGGCATGGTGATGTACCTACGCAAATGTTTTCTACCATACTCCATTTAAGTAGATCAATTATGCTAATACTTCCATTGTATGAATTTGCAACATACATATATTTTCTGTTGTTATCAAAAGCAAGCCCATGAGGTCCAAAATAGTTTTCCATATTATATTTTTTGTTATTGGGAATTAAAAGCTTAAATTCTTCAACAACTTCATAATTATTCCTATCTAAGAATATTACTTTATCTTCCCCTGTGCTGCTTACAGCGATTATATCCTCCAAGTCGAACCTCATTACATCACCTCAGGAACCAAATTATATATCATAATATGCATACCTTGAAGGTTTGTGAATATATCCTTAAAAGACAGAAAGAAAGAATAATAAATAGGACGGCGATGACCGTCCTATCTACCAAATTGTGCATCAGCTTAAGAATATTATCAATCAAAAAGCAAGATAGGTTTGATGGATTTTCCTGTATGTGAATCTTCAAATGCCTTTCCTATATCTTCAAACTGATAAAAATCAACCAGCCTGTCTATAGGGAATTGACCTGCCTTATAATACTCAACGAGCTTCGGTATAAAGACTTGCGGGTCAGAAGCACCTTCTACCAATCCTGCAAAGGTAATGCTTGGATTCATAATCATAGGCTCTATGGCAATACTGATTTCAGCCGGACCTGTTACACTGCTGACTACAGCTGTTCCCAGCCTTCTGAGACATTGAATCGCCTGAAGTGATAATTCAGGAACACCTGATACTTCGATACTATAATTCGCACCGCCGTTGGTTATATCTTTAATTTTAGCAACTACATCCGGTACTTCTTTAGCATTGATGACATCGGTTGCTCCAAATTCTTTTGCAAGCTCCAATCTCTCAGGAACAACATCAACAGCTATAATTTTAATACAACCGGCAATTTTAGCAGCCATAATAGCAGCCATCCCGACTCCGCCGGCACCAAATACCACCAGCGAGCTTGCAGGTTCAGGCTTGATCCGATTTAAAACTGCTCCGGCGCCGGTCTGAGCACCGCATCCTAGGGAGCAGAGATACTTGATCTTATCATCCGGGACACCTTCTATTTTAACGGCATATCTTGCATCTGCCACTGCATAGGTGGCAAAAGCGCCTTGCCCAAAGAAAGAGCCGATGTTTTTGCCGTTTTGAGTAATACGAAATGTCCCATCCCTGTAAGCACCGCTAAAGAATAGATCGTTGACCATATCACAAGCATATGGTGCACCTTGTTGACAGTAACTGCAAATACCGCAGGACGGGAAAGTCAGGCCAACGCGATCTCCCACCTTCAGGGACTCGACCGCAGAACCAACTTCCTCGACGATTCCTACACCTTCATGTCCTAATGCCATTGGATATTTGACCCAAGGAATAAAACCATGAAGAGCTGCAGCATCCGTATGGCAAACACCGGATGCAATGATCTTTACCAGAACTTCCGTAGCTTTAGGCGCTGATAATTCTGCTTTTTCAATATTAAGAATACCTTTTTCCTTTACAATAGCCGCTCTGATTTCCATAACACAACCTCCTTATTATATGGTGCTTTGGATATATCAATGCTTTATCATAAAGCATCTGTAACAATAGGTATAATTACTCTTAGGCTCCTTGAGGCTTCTTTTGTCTGCTGTTCTCAGCAACTGCCCAGAAAATATAAACAACCCCGATTACACAAAATACTATAGCACCAAAAACAAATACGTTCATAGTTATGTCATTACCTATCAAGGATGCACCCCATCTCGAAATCAGCGGACAGAAATAAGAGCCTAAATTCTGACCACAGGTTGTTACTGCTATTGCCAACGGGATTGCAACCGGCTTAACTGACATTGCAGTTGCAGTCATTATGCTTGCCATAACAATTGTTACACACAGGCCATATAAGAAAGCTCCCAAATAAGCCATACCCACATTAGTTGAATAAGCAACTACAAGATAAGCAATCGCTCCGACAAAACAACCGATAGTTAATGTAAAATTCTTAGTTATGCTGTTTAATTTACCATAGAATAAACCCATCAAGAAACCGCCCAATGCAAAAATCATCGTTGCATTTCCTGATTCCGCAGGGCCTCCTATTCCATGCTCCTGCATAAAAATCGATAAGAATTGAGCTAATATCATTCCGCAGACAAAGAAGATTGTGAGCGTAACAGCCCAACGAATTGCTGCGCCGGTAAGACTTACTTTTTCCACATTTCCGCCTTCGCTGCGCATTGGTTTGTTGGTAGGAAGCAGAAGTAGCACAACTATTAATGAAATAACCGCTAAAATGTGTACCCAGAATATAGCCTGCCAATTGATTTTTGCCAAATATCCGCTGGCAAACATCATGATAGCAGCACCAATCATCTGCGCTGATGTTTGCACACCCATAACCTTCTGGCGCTCAGCGCCGTCAAAATGCATTCCGACTAACGCAGAAGATAATGTCTGTGACAACCCTACACCAACACCAAAAATAACGCGAAATACTAATATGACTGTGAATGATTCCATAAATGCCGGAGCAATACCACCGACAATGAAACATAAAATACCTACAATTACCAGAGCTTTTATAGGAACATATTCCTGCAGCTTACCTGCGACAATTGTAACTATTATAATCGGAATAGATGGTATGGCTATAAGTTGAGCAACATCATAGCCTTCAGGTCCGAATTTAGAACCTAAAACACCCATCCCTCCAGCAATTGCAATAACGCCCATCATTAGAATAGAAAAACTATAGATCGCCAGCTTAATTTTATTTTTTGATTCCATATTAAGCCTTGTATAATGCCTGCTGCATTATACTCTCCTTTCCTTTAATATTCTAAATTGAAATATATATGGTGTTATTGACTGTATAAATATTATTTAGAATGGATATTGTTGCTTTTTGATATCCATTGTAAGCCAATGTACTTCAGTAAATTCTTCCCATGAATAGCGGCCGCCTTCACGTCCCATACCGGACTCTTTAACTCCTCCGAATGGTGCAACAGAGTCAGCATCGACCGTACCGCCGTTTATGTGTATCATTCCTGCTTCAATTCCATTTGCAAGGAACATTGCTTTTTCATAATCGTTTGTAACAACACCTGATGAAAGTCCGTAATTTGTATCGTTAGCAACCTTTAATGCTTCCTCAACATCTTTAACCGGAATAATTGAGACAACAGGACCAAAGGTTTCTTCATAATATATCTTCATATCAGGTGTAATATTTTTAAGTACTGTAGGAGCATATACTCTGCCTTGATATGTTCCTCCTGTTAAAAGTTCTGCTCCTTTTGCAACAGCATCTTTAACATGAGCATCGATGTCCTGTACTTGTCTGTCGTGAATTACAGGACCTATGAATGTATTCGGATCCTTTGGATCTCCTGTCGGCAGATGAGATACAAATCCAGCAAGCTGCTTAGCAAATTCATCAGCAATAGACTCCTCAACAATAATTCTATCTGCTGCCATACAAATTTCACCTTGATGCAATAATCCACTCATAATAGTAGTTTTAACAGCATATTCCATATCGGCATCCTTTAATATGATGAGCGGATTCTTACCGCCAAGCTCCAGATAATAATGTTTAAAGTATTTAGCAGCTTGTTCCGCAACATGACGGCCTGTGGAAGTTGAACCTGTAACTGCTACAAACGAACAACGTTTGTCAGCAATAAGCAGATCGCCCAGTGTTCTTCCGGAGCCTGTAATAACATTTAATGTTCCTGCTGGAAATCCGGCTTCTTTGAAAAGTTCAGCAACCTTTAATGCAACATGGGGAGTATCAGAAGAAGGTTTATGCACTACTGTATTTCCTGTTGCAAGTCCGTAAGCAATTTTATACATAGACAGAACCATAGGAAAGTTCCATGGTGTAATCGTAACAATTGTCCCTCTGGGCCTTCTGACACTCATATTAAAGCGCCCCGGATTCGTATGATACGTTTCGCCCATAACTAATTTTGCATCGGCTGCAGCTGTATAAAGAACGTCAATGGTTGCATCAATTTCAAACATTGACTTCCCAAAAGTGCTTCCGCTCTCTCTCTGGAGAATATTCGCAAATTCCATACGTTTATTCTCCATAAGCTGAGCAACATCCCTAAGAAGCTTTGCTCTTTCTATTGGAGGAGTATTTCTCCAACCGGCACGAGCATCATAAGCAGCTTTCATTACAGCTTCCACATCTACTGCACCTGCATTCGGTACCTTTGCATAGAGTTCTCCCGTAAAAGGGTCAAAATCGTCAAAAGTTGCACCTGATTTTGCATCGACCCATTCGTTGTTAATAAACATTTTTAGGTTTTCCATAGTGTACTCCTTTCTTCCAAATAAACGATAGGTAAATATCACGCCCTTCTTGTCAGTCAAGAAAAATGTGTATCCCTACCCTCCTTTCTGAAAAATTTTAAATATATGTATTTGGTTAATAACCAAAATACATCGATAGAATATAAATTTTGGAGTATAATTTTTGAATACTTAAAGATTATTAAAGTGACGGTTGATTAATAATTGAAAAGTTGTGACAATTAGTTTATAAATTGGTTTCATAATTGAAAAGTTTAAATCAGAATTGTATAGCGTATTAATTGAATTAATCAATTTACTTTGCTATAATTAAGATTAAACCTTAGAGTAACTCTAAGTCAAGCCTTTTCCAATATTTTTTTATTAAATTTTATATAAGCAAAATTTATTGAAATTGCATTTTTTTATTTAATATCATTTTATCTCACAAATAAAAATATTCTTTTTTAAGTATATGGGCTTTTATAATATATTATTATCTTAGAGCTGCTTTAATCTGAATTTTCTTAAGGAGGGTATCGTTATTATGTTTGATATTGACATTGAAGATTGCATCAAATCTATTTCCATGAATAAGCAATTAAGTGATGAACCTGTTTACACAGTAAAAGAAGCATCAGAAAAAATAGGCATCTCGGCGCATACTATAAGATATTATGATAAAATGAAACTTTTTCCTTTTGTTAAGAGAAATGCCGCGAACGTAAGACTTTTTTCAGAGGCAGATTTGGAGTGGATCAGAATAGTAGAATGCCTGCGAAGAACAAACATGCCTATACACGAGGTCCAGCATTACGTTAATTTATGTTTGAAAGGAAACTCAACAATAGATGAAAGAGTGAAAATAATCCAAAAACATGAGGCAATATTAAGCAAGCAGATCGAACAAATGCAATATAGCTTACAACTTTTGCAGTTCAAAGCAAACTATTACCTTAAAATTCAAAAAGACCGGCAGCAGGAAGATTTACTTAATCCTATATATCACACACAAAAAAAATCAAAGGAGAGATAACCTCTCCTTTCTTTATTTTGCTTTTACAACACTTGAATAACGACCAAAACTCTTAGTTCTTAGTTTTTAGTTATTAGTTATATTCTGAAATAGCTCCTGACTTTTCCTATCATATATAAAGAGCCTGTAAAAAGTATAACGTCAAAATCTTCGCTTTGTTCTGCGGCATATTTGCAGGCCTCGTATATATCAGGTACAGCATGGCACTTTTTATTGTTCTGTTCAATAATATCCTTAAGCCCTTTTGCTTCCATCTTACGTTCACTGTCAGGTTCCGTGGCGATAAACCGGTCGGCCAGCGGCAGCAAAGCATGAATAATGCCTTCCACATCCTTATCCTTTAGCAGGCCTACACATAACAATATTTTTTTGTCCTTAAGCAATGTTTGAACAGTATCTGTCAAAGCTTCAATTCCTTGCAAATTATGAGCGCCATCTATAATTATCATTGGTTTTTCAGATATGATTTCAAATCTGCCAGCCTGCTTTGCCTTTCTTATCCCCTCGTAGACAGCATCATCACTGATCAACAGACCTCTTTCTCTTAAAAGCTGTATAACCGTAATTGCGGTTGCGGCATTCTCAACCTGATGCCTGCCAAGCATCCCGGTCTGAACATGTTTGAATTCCTTATTAAAATAGTAATCAAATATAGATGTATCTAATGAACACTCTGAATTACTGATTTCATTGAAGGGAACAATCGTTAAAATACAATTTTGGGCTTCACAAACATCTCGTATCATTTTAAGTGCTTCCGGCTCTTTAACGGATGTGACTACCGGGCAGTTTTCTTTAATTATGCCTGCTTTTTCGCAGGCTATTTGTGATAATGTATTTCCTAAATACTCCGTATGATCAAATCCAATGGTGGTAATGACTGAAACCAATGGGTTCCTTATAACATTTGTTGCATCGCCTCTGCCTCCCAATCCGACTTCCAAAACAAGGTAATCTGTATCCTGTTTGTTATAGAAATCAAATGCGATGGCTGTAACGATTTCAAATTCCGTAGGACTGTCAAAGCCTTCAGCGATCATTTCTTCAACCTTTTCAAAAACATTCATTGAAGAGTTGATCAATTGAGCTTCAGATATTTCTTTATTATTGTATTCTATCCTTTCTGTAAAGCGCTCCAAAAATGGAGAAGTATAAAGTCCGGTTTTATAGCCTTGAGCTTGAAGAATAGAATAAATATTTCTGCATACAGAACCCTTCCCATTGGTACCGGCCACATGAATGATTTTCAAATTGTTTTGAGGTTCTCCAAGAAGCTCAAGAAGTTTTTCCATTCTTTCCAGTCCAAGGCGGCTGCCAAATCGTTTGAAGCTATGAATTTTTTGCAAAACATCTTCATACTGCATTGAATTAACCAATTTTCCTTTTAATAATTTCCAATCGTTCCGTTACTTTTTCCAGCATCTCCTGATATTTTATCCTCTTATCTTTTTCTTCATCGACCACGGATTGAGGTGCTTTAGATATAAAACCCTCATTTGACAGCTTTTTATCTACTCGCTCTATTTCTTTTTGAAGTTTATCTCTTTCTTTTTCAAGCCTTTCAACTTCAGCATTAAAGTCGACCAGCTCATCTAAGGTTATAAATATCTCCACATTCCTTATAACTGAAGACATAGCATCTTCCGGTATTTCTTTTTTATCCTGCACTATACTTATTTCCAAAATATTTGCCAAAGCCTTTATATATCTTTCTCCCTTTGAAATATGATCGCGTTCCTTCCCTTGTGCCATTATAACCAAATTAAGCTTCTTTGAAGGAGGCGTTTCCGCTTCAGCTCTGATATTTCTTATAGCCCTTATAACATCCATTATAAGCTCGATTTTTTCTTCTTCTCTTGAATAGTCCATTGCTTGATTATATTCCGGCCAGCTTTCTTTTATCAGCATAACATCTGTCTCAGGTAAATGACTCCATATTTCTTCAGTGATAAAGGGCATAAAGGGGTGCAACAGCTTAAGCATATCTTTTAGAACCTTTATTAAAACATATCTGGCAACATCCTTGTCTGCTTCATCTTCACCGTATAGTCTGGACTTTACCATCTCAATATACCAATCGCAGTACTCACTCCATATAAAATCATATGTCTTTTGAGCAGCCATACCCAGTTCAAATTTATCCATATTCGTCGTTACTTCTTGGATAACACTGTTGATTCTTGAAAGTATCCATTTATCTTCATCAAGATACATTTTTTCAGCTTTTTCTTCAGAAATCAGATCACCTTGTATATTCATCAAAACAAATCGGGAAGCATTCCAAAGCTTATTGGCGAAATTTCTGCTTGATTCCAATTTGTCCGTTTTAAATCGCACATCATTCCCCGGTGTTATGCCTGTCATCAGCATAAATCTAAGAGCATCCGCACCATACTGCCCGATGATTTCAAGGGGATCTACCCCATTACCCAAGGATTTGCTCATTTTCCTGCCTTCTTCATCTCTGACAAGTCCATGCACATAAACATATTTGAAAGGCACATCGCCCATTTGTTCCAATCCAGAAAACACCATACGAATAACCCAGAAAAATATAATATCATATCCGGTAACCAATACGTCCGTTGGATAAAAATATTTAAGATCCTCGGTTTCTTCCGGCCAGCCTAAAGTCGAAAAAGGCCATAATCCTGAGCTGAACCATGTATCCAAGACATCCTCATCCTGTTTTAGCTTAGACGAAGCACATTTTGTACATCTTTCAGGTGTGCTCCTTGAAACGATTATCTCACCGCAATCCTCACAATAATAAGCAGGTATTCGATGCCCCCACCATAATTGACGAGAAATACACCAATCCTTAATATTTTCAAGCCAATGCAGATATATTTTCCCGAATCGTTCAGGCACATGCTGTAATCGTCCGTCTTTAGCTACTTCGATTGCAGGTTTTGCCAATTCCTCCATTTTAACAAACCATTGGTCGGAAAGCATAGGTTCTATAACAGTATCACATCTATAACAGGCCCCAACGCTGTGAGTAGTTTCTTCTATCTTAACCAGATATCCTTTCTCTTCCAGTTCTTTTACCAATAGCTTTCGGCAGGCATATCTGTCCATACCTTCATATTTGCCGGCATTTTTATTCATGGTTGCATTTTCATTCATGCAAATGACCTTTTCTAAATTATGCCTTTCACCTACTATAAAATCATTCGGATCATGTGCAGGTGTTATCTTAACGGCGCCTGTTCCTTTTTCCATATCAGGATATTCATCGGCAATTATTTCTATTTCCCTGTCTGCTATAGGAAGCAGCACCTTCCTGCCTATAAGATGCTGATACCTTTTATCATCCGGATGTACTGCTACTGCTGTATCACCAAACATAGTCTCAGGGCGTGTTGTTGCTATGCAAATAAATTCATCCGGAGCATCTATCAAAGGATATTTAATATAATAATACTTCCCTGACTTGTCTTCATGCTCTACTTCTATATCTGAAAGTGACGTTTCACAGCTTGGACACCAATTGATAAGGCGATTTCCTCTGTATATCAATCCCTTTTCATAAAGTCGTACAAAAACCTCCGTAACTGCTTTGCTACATCCTTCATCCATTGTAAAACGTTCTCTTTCCCAATCACAGGAATTCCCCAATTTTCTTATTTGCTCAGTAATTCTGCCCCCGTAGGTTTCTTTCCATTCCCATGCTCTTTTTAGAAATTCCTCTCTTCCGAGTTCTTCCTTAGTCTTGCCTTCGTCATTCTTTATTTTTTCTGCTACTTTAACTTCAGTGGCAATACTCGCATGATCAGAACCCGGCAGCCACAATGCATTAAAGCCCTGCATCCTCTTCCATCTTGTAAGTACATCCTGCAGCGTCTGGTCCAAAGCATGACCCATATGCAGCTGACCTGTAATATTGGGTGGAGGCATAACGATTGTAAAAGGTTTTTTCGAATAGTCTACGACAGCACGAAAACAACCGTTTTCTTCCCATTTATGATAAATTCTTTCTTCAAATTCTTTTGGATTATATGTTTTTGTCAAATTATTTTCCATGATACAATATATCCTCCTTACAAAAATTAAACCGTCCTTAATAAGGACGGGAAAATCCGCGGTACCACCTTTATTCCGTGATTACGACACTCATTTAGATAACGGTTACCCGTTCAGACTTATTTGCTTTCTTAGCCTTCAGTCTGAAAGCTCGGGAGCGACCTTCAACAGTTATTTCCTTACCATGGATCACAGCTTAGTCATAAGATCGAATCTACAGACTATTCACGGCTCTCTAAAAGGGGCTCTGCCTACTCCTCTCCTTCATCGCATCAAATATTTAATTTAAAATATATATAATATATTACGTAGGCTTTGTCAAGGACAATCGCTAATAACTGGATTAAAGTCTCAGGTCTTTGATGTTCCAAACAGATAAAAGATAATAAACGTATATCGTGTAAAGCTATCATTCAAATATTTGATTTTCATAAAGAAAATCCACCTTAACTATTATCTGTTATCTATTATCTATAATCAGTTTTTTTCTCCAAACTTCAAACTACGAACATCTATACTCCATACTCTATACACCATAAACCATACAACATACACCATAAGCTGGAGCGCAGTGACTTAGTTTCCTTTCCCGTCTATCACCTTTAACGAATAGCGTTTTTCCAAATAATTTACCAGATTGTAAATCAAAGAATAATATTTCATATTAAAGACTTCCCATTTACAATCATATTCGGCATATATATACCTGCTGGTTTTAAAAACCAATTTAAAAGGATCTCCTTCTTCTTCTATTATATCCTTATAAACGCAGAGTTTCATAACACGTCCTTGATTTGATTTTAAGCAATCAGGATTTATACCGTTTTCACTTTCTACTTTA
>JAAYPU010000221.1 GCA_012519645.1 Clostridiales bacterium
CATATATTCTTTAAATATATCTCTCATTCTGGAACTATCGCGAACAGATGCAATAAGCGGTTTAAAGTCTAAATCCGGCTCAGTTCTTGCCATTTCATTTTGAAGCTCAAATATGCTATTTTCATAAACATCTAACGCAATCAACTTCTTTGGTTTAAATTTTGCAATTTGTCTGCATAGCTCTGAACCAATGGATCCTCCTCCGCCGGTTACAAGAACAACCTTATTTTGAAGGTATCCGCTTATCCCTTCTAAATTTACTTGAACTGATTCTCTGCCCAACAAATCCTCTATATCAACATTCCTTAACTTGCTTACACTTACTTTTTCATCAATCAACTCGTACAAACCAGGCAGGATCTTTAATTTGCACTGTGTCTTGTTGCATTTCTCAACAATATCCCTGATATCCTTTTTATTTGCTGATGGAATAGCGATAATAATCTCATCGATCCGATACTTCTTAGCAAGTGAAACAATATCATGCCGTGTTCCTGCAATAGGTACTCCTGCTATTCTTCTGTTCAGTTTATCCTTATTATCATCTATTACAACTACCGGTTTACTTTTGAGCTCACTATGATTTCTTAGCTCTTTAATGATAACCGATCCGGCATCACCTGCACCAATAACCATAACTCTGTTGATTTTATTTTCTCCTGATTTAAAAAGGGACATTCCGCGGGCACCTTTTATAAACCTATATCCCAGCCTGACGCCACCTATTAAATATATATCCAATATGAAGGTTATAATATATACTCCACGGGGCATATTGTCCTGAACAAGGACTAAATAGAATATAACAACGGCGGTGGATACAAAAGTCACTGCCACGGTCTTAAGAAGTTCTTCTATGCCTGCATATTTCCAAAGACTTTTGTACATACCAAAGAAATAAAGAACTGCTATTTTTATACCTGTTAATATCAAGAAATGGTTAAGATAAGTACTGAACCAGGCTTCAAAAACCGGTGAAGCCACATTAAACTCAAAACGAATCAGAAAAGCCGCAATATATGAAATATTTATCAGTATTATATCTAAAAAGAGCAGAATAGACATTTTCATTGCTTTTACCATTTGTACCACCCCGTACTGTATTTAAGATTTATGATCTAACAAGTGAATAGTAATTAGTAATTAGTGATTAGTGATTCACTATCTCGGTAACTAAATCTTCGATTTCTATCTCGTTGCGTTTAATCTACAACAAAACTAAGGTTCTGTTAGAATATAAAGTGTAGGTAGTTTTACTATTGTTCAATTATTATAGCACATGACACCTGTAAACAGTTGTCATTGTTATTATTTTACCACAAGGATAATTTTGCGCAAGACAGTTGCTTATTTCATATCAGCTTATCCATTTTTTTCTTTTTCTTTAAATCCGAATAATGTATAATAATATATTATGGCTACAAGGAGGCTCAATAATAATGGGAAAGCATAAAAATAAAAAAGTTGACGCAAAAAAAAATATAACTAAAATAGAAAAACCTGATTCTGATATACTTTGGTCTATGAGTCATGCACCCACATTAAACAAGGGTTATTATTGGCTGCAGCATTTACCTATTATTTTTTTTACTGCCTTTATAATAATGATAACGTTTTTAAAAACATATCATGCACCTATGGAAGGCTATTATTGGCACTCAGGCGGCACTATCTTTACTGATTTTTTCAGCTACTACAAGAGTATGGCTATAATTATATCCGGAGCTTTAGTATTATTATTAATTCTCTATAGATTAACAACCCAATCCTTTTTTCTCAAAAAAACATGGATTTACATACCAATGATTATCTATGTCATTTTTGTAGTTTTTTCGTGGATTTTTTCGAAATATCCTTTTTATGCCTTTCACGGATACCTTGACCGGTTTGAAGGTTCATTAGTACTTATATCCTATATGGTTTTGCTTTTTTATGTCATTAATACTATAAATTCAGAAAGAAATATAAAGTGGGTCATATATGCTATCGGGGTTTCCTCTTCCATATTAAGTATACTTGGTTTATCACAGTTTTTAAAACGCGACTTTTTTCAAACAGAATTGGGAAAAAGATTGATTACACCAAATACATATATAGACCAACTGGATTCCATAGAATTCACTTTTGTTTCAGGAGAAATATATCAAACAGTCTATAATATCAACTATGTTTCTTTTTATTTAACTCTTCTTGTCCCAGTTTTCGGATTATTGTTCATATGGGAAAAAAATATAAAAAGAAAAGCCATATATGGAGTAATATCCGCACTATTAATTATAAATTTAATAGGTTCCAAATCCAGCGGAGGTATATTAGGCATAGGTGTTGCATTTATTATAGCATTGGTGGTTTTAAATAAAAGAATCTTGAAATGGTGGAAGTCCGTTGCTTTGATATTAGTTGCCGTCATTCTTGTATTTGCATTGACCTTCAACCGGATTTTCCCTGAAATCTCAGGTGCAATTAAAAGTGTTTTTACTTCAGATACCGAAATCATACACAAGCAATTGATAGATTATTTTGATACTGATTATGATAAATTGACAGTCAGCTGCAATAACGAACCTTTAACTATTTTCGTTGACTTAGAAAAAGGGATACAAAGCTTTGAAATAAAAGATAAAGAAGGAAACATCGTTCCTCTGATTGAAGACGAACCCAGTGTATACAAATTGAAGGATGCACGATTTGATATGTACAAGATTACATTTGTTTTTGACAGCGGTCATTACTTTATTGTCATTGGCATTGAAGATACGGAATGGCCTTTTGAAGTAACCAATAAGGGAATCTTTTTCTTTAACGGATTAGGCTATCAGGTTGATATGGATCCTATTCCAAGTATAGGCTTTGAAAATAAATTAGATTTTGGTAACGGCAGAGGGCTTATCTGGTCAAGAAGCCTGCCACTAATCAAAAATCATATATTCCTTGGCTCAGGTGCCGATACTTATGTGTTTGAATTCCCGCAAAATGATTATGCAGGAAAATACAACGCAGGCTGGCCAATATATAACATTGTTGATAAGCCTCATAATATGTACATCGGCGTTGCCGTAAACACAGGCCTCATTTCCCTTATAGCGCTGCTTGTACTGTTCGGAGCTTACATTATATGGAGTATAAAGATATACTGGAGAAATCAATTTGAGGATTTCATTTCCATTACAGGAGTAGGCATATTTATTGGAATATGCGGTTTTTTAACTGCAGCCTTAGTCAATGACAGCAGTGTCTCCGTCATGCCACTATTCTACGGCCTTCTGGGAACGGGAATAGC
>JAAYPU010000222.1 GCA_012519645.1 Clostridiales bacterium
TGAAATCAAAGATGAAAAGGACATAAAAGCATATAAGTATATAGTCAGAATACAAAAAGAACTTGGAGAGGTACACAGACTGCACAGGAATCTGTTGCATAAAAGTTTGGAATTAAAAAATACTACATTACAATCTGCCCAGGAATCCTTGTATTATGCAGGCATAGATTCTTTTAACTTTAAACAGGAAATAGTATCCAGATTGTTTGCATCTCCTTTGCCGCTACAATCCTCAAAAACACTTATTAGGCCATTATTATATTTAGAAAGAAATATTGCCTGGTCACCAATTACCGTATTCGATAGGCAGAGAATAGTCGGCAGGGAAGGAGAGGAAGGAACAGACGAATTTTTAGCTATGAAAGATGAGGATATTGTAAAAAAAGAATTGGAGATGCAACAGAAAAATTACAGATACATTATCGAAATAGTGCTGAAGGTGCTAAAAAAGGATGTCGAAACAACAATAGAAGAAATAGTTGATTATATAATAGAAAACGATGAAAAACATATACTGGACAGCATTTTATTCTATCATTTTTTTATAATATTGCATCAAAAATCCCCCTTGACACTCGATAAGGAGAATTATGAAAAAGAAAAAGTTCTTCAAGGGGTTATTGAAACATTATACGGCACGTACAGCATATTGACTGTTATGGAAATGAAAGGAACTGTCCGTTGTAATGACAGATTCAGTATCAGAAATATGAAAATAAAGCTGGAGGAAAAGACAGATGGATTACAATAATGACCAGGTTATGAAAGCCTTTAAAATATATTCCAAACTGGCAGCGGAGGGATTGGGAGAAAAGGAAGATTTGCAGCAATATTTGGTGGATGACAGGCTGAGGGGACTGGTGGATCAGTTTGCGGAAGAGGTTCAATGTGTAATTTTTGTGGCAGGGGATTTTATTTATATGATTCCGAAAGCTATGGCATCGGATTTTCATGTTTCCAATGAAACTATTAAACGGGAACATCTGCCGACCAGGGCTTCAAATGCCGATATTTATTTGATGTACATAGCAACCATAGTATTATTTGGCGAATTTTATGACAGCTATCAAACTACCAATCCCACAAGAGACTTTGTGTCCATAGAACATTGGCTGGATAGTGTAAATGAGAGAATATTTTCCCTGAAGGAACATGATATGGATAAACTGGAAATAATGGAAAAAGAATATGAATATAATTGGATAACCATACTGGGTGGTTGGGAACTTTTAGATGATATAAAGGAGGGTGTAATAAAACAGGATGCGCGTACTGCTAGTAGGTTGACCTTTTTAAACATGACAAAAAACTTCTTAGAAGAACAAGGGCTGATTAATGATATAGGTAATGACGAAATAGAACTTACGGAAAAGGCAAAAATTATTATACAAAGATATTATATGGATGATGAATTCAACAGGGGAATATTGAACTTTATGTACGGTTTGGAACCGGAAGAAAACATGGGGGTGTAGATGATGCCTGCTATATCTAAAATACGATTTACCAATGTAATATATGATAGTGGCGGCAAGAGGTATAATGATGATATTTTTCAATTTGACGGATACAACGGAACTATCTTACTTGAAAATGGTGGTGGCAAAACAGTTTTTATACAGACAGCACTGCAAGTTGTGCTGCCCCATTATACCCTGGGAGAAAGAAAAATAAGAAACACATTATCCCTGGAAGGGAACCCTTGCCATATAGCTATAGAATGGATTTTAAACGAAAGGCCCAGAAAATATTTATTGACTGCCGTAACATTGTTTTTAGTAAACAACAGGTTGGAATCTTATAGATATGTCTACGAATACAGTTTTGATGATGATCACGGCATAGAGAATATCCCGTTTGTAAAGGGTAGTCAGGAGGGCAACAAAAGACCGGCCAGCAAAGGCGAGATAAATGATTATTATCAATATATGCAATCCCAAAACATGAATGCAAAGACGTTCAAGACTATAAGGGAATATCAACAATATATAGAAGAAAACTATAAAATTATTCCTTCGGAATGGAAGGGCATAGCCCGTATTAACAGCGTAGCAGGCGGTGTCGAAAAATATTTTGACGAGTGCAAGACGACCACACAGCTTGTAAATAACCTACTGATACCGGTTGTAGAAGATGCTATATCGGAGAACGGTACCGAGGATTTTGTAAAAACCTTTGAGGAACAGAGGGAA
>JAAYPU010000223.1 GCA_012519645.1 Clostridiales bacterium
AGAATTTAGGAGTTTTGCAATTCTTGCATAAGTAAACTTTAAAAGATTGGAGTGGGCGTATGGAAAGAACATTGGTAATAATAAAGCCGGATGGTGTAAGAAGAGGTCTGATAGGTGAAATAATATCAAGGTATGAGAAGAAAGGCCTGAAGATTTCAAACATAAGGATGATACATGCGGATGAGGAAATTTTAAAAAAGCATTATGCAGAACATCAGGGTAAAAGCTTTTATAAAGATCTTTTAGATTTTATGATGAGTGGTAGGATTGTTGTAATGGTGGTTGAAGGAAAGAACGTTGTTGAAACCGTTAGGAAAATCAATGGAAAAACCAATCCTCTGGAAGCGGAGATGGGCAGTATTCGGGGAGATTTCGCAAATTTCGTAACTGAAAATATTGTTCATGGATCTGATTCTGCAGAAAGCGCAGAGAGAGAAATCAGCATTTGGTTTTAATTTTCTTTGCGAATAAAGAGGATAATATTTAGGTTTGTCGAATTAATTTTATTTACATATAAAAAAAGAAAGGTGTAACGTTATGGCACAATTGTATTATAGATACAGTACTATGAATGCAGGAAAATCAATTGAAGTTATAAAGGTAGCTCATAATTATGAGGAACGCGGTAAAAATGTTTTAGTACTTACATCAGCTATCGATGACAGGTACGGCCTTGGAAAGGTAACATCCAGAATAGGTTTTTCCAGGGATGCCGAACTTATATTTGATGATACAAATCTACTTCAAATGTTCTTAAATAAGCATAAAGTTCAACCTATAGACTGCGTATTAGTAGATGAATGTCAATTTCTAAAGAAACATCATATTGAAGAATTGGCTGAAATTGTAGATAGCTGTGATGTACCGGTACTATGTTATGGGTTGAAGAATGATTTCAGGAATGAACTTTTTGAAGGTTCATATTATCTGTTGGTTTATGCCGATAAGATAGAGGAGATCAAAACTATTTGCTGGTGTGGTAAGAAAGCGACGATGGTTGCACGTATTGTAGATGGCAAGCTTGTGAAATCCGGAGAGCAGATAAAAGTGGGCGGAAATGAAATGTATGTGTCGTTATGCAGAAAGCATTACAACGACGGACGACTTAAAGAGTAATACTGGTTTCAGGTCTCAGGCTTAAGGTCAAACTGACAACTGATAACTGAAAACTGACATTTAAGGTTGAAATTTGCTTTACAAGCAAATTTCTTCATTATCTTTCAGTTGCCAATTTTCAGTTTTCAGTTGTATCCCCTGCCGGCTGTTTCTTTTGAGCAATTCTTTGTCTATGCCATTCAGGATGCCTTTTTTATCCGTGCTCCATTTAGGGGCGACCAATGATCTCCAAGGAGCGTCGCCTGTCAGGCGATGAATGGTAATATTGGGTGGAATGAGTTCTAAGGCATCTACTACCAACTGTATATATTCATCTTTTTCCAATGTCCTGAAAATACCTTTCTCATATATTTCGGCAAGGCGTGTATTCTCTAAGACATGCAGCAAATGTATTTTAATGCCAAAAATATTCTTTTCAGACATGTATCTCACGGATTCTAGAATTTCATCTTTTGATTCATTGGGCAGTCCAAATATAAGGTGTACGACAATTCGGATATTGTATTTATTCAGATTTTCAACGGCTCTCTCAAAAGTGGATAGAGGATAACAGCGATTTATAAGAATGGCTGTTTTTTCATGAATACTTTGAAGTCCTATTTCTATCCAGAGGTAGGTTTTTTTATTGAGCTCAGAAAGCAATTCTAAGACATCATCCGAAAGACAGTCCGGACGTGTCGCAATAGCAAGCCCTATAACATCAGGATGGGATAATGCCTGATAAAATATTGTTTTTAAATCGTTTATTTCTCCATAGGTGTTGGTATAGCTTTGAAAATACGCGATATATTTTCCGCTTGGCCATTTCTTTTTTAATAGAGATATTTGCTCGGTAAGCTGTTCGTTTATATTTAATACACTAGAAGAAGTAAAGTCACCTGAGCCCTTTTCCGAGCAGAAAATACATCCGTCATTGCTTAGGGTGCCATCTCTATTAGGGCATGAAAAGCCTCCATCCAAAGAAAGCTTTATTACCTTGTAACCAAATTCCTTTTTCAGATAGCTGCCTATGGCATTATATCTTTTATTATTATAAAACATAATTTCTTCATTCCTTAGAAAAAAGATATCAATTGTAACATCAAAACTGTTAAAGCGGGTTATCAAACGCTTTTATCATATATTGATAGTATAAACACAATACAGTGAAAGTTAAAGCAATATTATATTATCACGGTTTAACAGATTCTTTTCCTGCAGCAATAACATAGTATGTTTAATAATCACAATATTTAGTAATAATAAAATCATGGAATAATTTAGCAAGAGGGTGAATGTATGTACGTATTGCTTATTTATAATCCAATGGCCGGGAATAGTTTGTTTAAAAACTATCTTGATTTTATAATAGGAAAATTTCAAAGCAGCGGACATCAAATCATTCCATACCGAGTTGAAGGAACAGAAGCGCTTAACAATAAAATTAAAGCCATTAAACCAAATGAATATCAAAGAATTCTCATTGCAGGAGGCGACGGGACTATAAATCAGGTCGCCAACAGCTTATTGCATAATAATATCGATCTGCCAATAGGTATTTTTCCTGTGGGCACAGCAAATGACTTTGCACAGTATTTCAATTTGCCTAAAACAATAAGGCGCATGACTGAAATTGCTTTAAGCGGCAAATATACATATAGTGATGTAGGAAGAATCAATGACAAGTATTTTATAAACGTTGCAAGCTTTGGTTCTATTATTAATGTCAGTCAAAAGACCGATACTAAGGCAAAAAATACATTAGGAGTATTGGCATATTATTTAAAAAGCATTGAGGAAATTCCCAACATTAAGCCTATATTTGTTACAGTAGAAAGTGATGAGTGTGATTTTTCCGGAGAAATATTTTTTATGCTGATTATGAATGGAAAATCTGCAGGAGGGTTTAAAAAACTAGCACCTTTTTCATCGATTAATGATGGAAAGCTGGATATTTATATATTTAAAAATTGTTTGGCATACGAATTATTCTCTTTGTTATTAAAAGTATTTAATGGTGAACACATAAAAAGTAATCATGTAATTTTTTTTCAGACTAATAAATTACTGATAGATTGTGATAATAATATAGGTACGGATATTGACGGGGAAAAAGGACCGGACTTTCCTCTGATGGTTGAAAATCTACCCGGAAAACTAAGAATAATTGCTGATGTTTAGAATATATTAATGTTTCGAAACTGTATTTACGTGCATTTTAAGTGCCAAAAATAAATGACATTGGAAAAGAGGGATTTATAGGAAAAAAATTTGATAAAAGCATTGCAAAAAATAACCAGAGATGTTATACTAAATCGATTTATATATCATAGTAATAAGATAATAGATTTAAAGGGATTTAACACTTTCTCCTTGTATGGAAAATGTAATCCTTAAATCTTATCTTAGGTGTTAATTGAAAAGGAGAAGTGTTTTAATGGCAGACAAAACATTAGTATGTAAAGACTGCGGAAAAGAATTTATCTTTACTGAAGGAGAGCAAGCTTTTTACAAAGAAAAAGGTTTTGAAAATGAACCTCAAAGATGTCCGGCATGCAGAAAAGCTAAAAAGCAAGCCAGAAACGACAGAGGACCTAGAAGATAATTCTGCGAGTAACCCTATTAGAATATATTCTCATAGGGTTTTTATTTTGATAAGCTTATTTGATATATAGAAGATGATTAATTGAAAGAAGGTATTAAATGGAAAACAAAAAATTTAGTGATTTGGGGCTTAAAGAATCAATATTAAAAGCAATTGATGATATGGGTTTTGAAGAACCTTCACATATCCAGGCAGAAATCATTCCGGTTTTATTAGAAGGACATGACGCTATTGGACAAGCACAAACAGGTACAGGCAAGACACTGGCATTCGGGGCGCCGATATTAAATAATTATACAAGGACGGAAGGCAAAAAAATATATAGTATCATTTTAACTCCAACCCGAGAGTTAGCGATACAAGTAAATGATGAACTTAACAGGATCGGAAAGCATATAAAAGCACACATTTTGCCGGTATACGGCGGACAGCCGATAGAAAGGCAAATCTATGCCTTGAAAAAAGGTGTGGATATTGTTGTGGGTACACCGGGGCGGGTATTGGATTTAATGAAAAGGAAGCTAATTGATTTAAGCGAAATAGATTTTCTGGTACTGGATGAAGCTGATGAAATGCTAAATATGGGTTTCATAGAAGACATTGAGGAAATCATAAAAAGCTGTAATCAGGACAGACAGACGATGCTGTTTTCAGCAACCATGCCAAAAGAAATCAAGGAATTAGCTCAGCACTATATGAAACCTGATTCGAAGCATGTAATCATAGAAAAGAGTACAATGACCGTATCTACGGTTTACCAATACTATTATGAGATCAAGCAAAAAGACAGATTTGAAACACTTTGCAGAATATTGGATGTGGATGATCCTTCAAGTGTCATTATTTTCTGTAAAACAAAAAAAGGTGTGGATGAATTAGTAGAGGGCATGCAATCCAGAGGTTATAATGTGGAAGGTATGCATGGAGATATGAGTCAAAATCAAAGAATAAATACTTTGAGGAAATTCAAAGAAAAGAATATAGAGTTTTTAGTAGCAACAGATGTGGCAGCCAGAGGGATAGATGTAGAAAATGTATCTCATGTAATAAATTATGATTTACCCCAGGATATTGAATCCTACGTACATAGAATAGGGAGAACCGGGCGTGCGAACAAAGAAGGAACAGCATATACATTGGTGACTCCAAGAGAGTACATGTTTTTAAAGCAGATAGAGCGCATTACCAAAGGGAAAATAAAAAGAAAAGATGTACCCAGTATCGATGATATTTTTACGGCTAGATACAGAAGCATGCTTCATAGAGTTAAAGAAATCCTGGAAAAAGACGATTACAAAAAATTTGTTCCTTTGGCAGCAAGCCTTGATGAGGAATTCAGCCTTGTGGATGTGGCGGCTGCTTTGATGAACATGGTTTACAGAAGTGAAATAAGCTATGATTATAGTGAAAGCAACATTGATTCTTCTCCGGATTTTGTGAGACTGTTTATGACTGTCGGCCGGATGGATAATCTGACCCCCAGACAGCTATTACAATTTTTGAATAGTAAAGCTCAAGTAAACAAAGAAGAGGTAGGGAATATTGATATTCTAAATAAGTTTACTTTTGTTGATGTAACAGAGGATGCAGCAAAATCAATTATTAAAAACTGCAATGGCAAGAAATTTGCCGGCAGGAGGCTTAAGGTTGAAATATCGGAGAAAAGACGGTAGCCGGTTTAAGGTCTCAGGCGAAGATAATAGATAATGAATAATAGATAACAGTTAAGGAAGGAATTTGACGAAAAGTCAAATTCCAACCTTCACTAATCGCTACCCACTAACCAACTAATCACTAACTGTTATGTGCCATGACATCGTGGAGTCTTTTAATGGTTAACTTGTTCCATAACATCGTGGAGTTTTAACTATCAATTTGTGTCATGACATCGTGGAGTTTTAACTATATTTTTATTCCATAACATC
>JAAYPU010000224.1 GCA_012519645.1 Clostridiales bacterium
CTTAATTAATATTCATTGTATCTTTAGTTATTTAATAAATTAATCTGTGATATAATATTTATATTATTTATGCATACTAATGCGGGACAATGGATATTTGAGTGGTGATATTATGAGAATAGACAGCAATTTTATATATGTACTTTTGGTGATCCTTTTTATTATATTGATATCTATTCAGTATACATTGAATAAGATATTAATAGTTTTAAAAGAAATAAAAGATATTTTCTGCGGTAAAAAAAACAGGGATTAATGAGTAAATTTCATGAATGAAATTTACTCAAATTAAGAATTAAGAATTAAGAATTAAGAATTAAGGAAATTTTTGCAAAGTATTGTAAAAGTAAGCTTTATTAAGACATAAAATAAAAATCCTTCAATCTGAAGGATTTTTTTCATTAACTCTTAGTTCTTAGTTATTAGTTTTTAGTTATCTCAAGTCATCCAATAATTTAGTTTTCTCTATGGTTTTATGATCCTTTTTCTTGATAACAGTCGCTGGGGTACCGGCTACGACGCATCCTGCAGGCACATCTTTTATTACGACAGCTCCTGCTGCTATGACAGCATCCTTTCCTACGTGGACACCTTCAAGAATGACAGCATTAGCACCGACCATGACGTTGTCCTCTAATATGACCGGTGTTGCGCTTGGGGGTTCTAAAACACCTGCTAATACTGCACCGGCTCCCACATGGCAGTTTTTCCCTATTTTTACACGTGCCCCTAAGACTGCATTCATATCTATCATAGTATTTTCTCCGATTTCACACCCTATGTTGATAACAGCACCCATCATAATGACTGCATTTTTTCCGATTGTGACTTTGTCTCTTATCAATGCACCTGGTTCAATACGAGCGTTGATTTCAGTAAAATCCAACATTGGTATGGCAGAATTTCTTCTATCATTTTCGATATGGTAATAAAGGATGGTATCCTTATTTGCATTTAGTATTGCCTGAATATCGCTGTTTTCACCTATGAGAATCCAAAAATCATTTTCGCCGAATACTTTAATATTTTCCGAGTCGATTTTTTGTAGTTCTCCTCGTACATATACCTTTACAGGTGTTGTTTTCTTTGCATCTTTGATGTATTTTGCTATTGCATATGGGTCTGTTAAATCATAAATATTATTTATCATTGGCATTGAAATCCTTTCTATTAGAACTTAGCGGCTATTATTTCCGAAAATATCTGACATATTATAGAGACCTTTCTCAGCTGTTACAAGAAATTTTGCAGCTTCTAAAGCACCTGTGGCAAAGATACGTTTTGAAAGTGCAGTATGTTTAATTTCTATTATTTCATCATTGCCTGCAAAAATAATGGTATGTTCGCCGGGTATGGTCCCGCCGCGAACAGCGTGTATTCCCAGGTCTGTAATATCACATGAATCGTTTTTGCTATGGCGTCCGAATATGTAGTTCTTTTTAACTGAGCAGGCTTTGTTAATCTCATCTGCTAAAAACAGCGCTGTGCCACTGGGAGAGTCTGCTTTTTTATTATGATGTTTTTCAATAATTTCAATGTTAAAAGTGTCCTCTAAGGCCGGAACGACTGATTTAATGGCTTCGGCTATTACATTAATACCTAAAGACATATTGGCGCTTTTGAATACAGGAATATGTTCAGAAGCATTTTTAATTAAATGATTGGTATTATCATCAAGTCCTGTTGTGCAAATGATAACCGGAGTATGTGTTTTGACACAGTATTCCAATAACGCCGGCACGGCACTATAATGAGAAAAATCTATTATAACATCTGCTTTAGGTATGCTGTCATCAAAAGAAGTAAATACGGGATGATGTGCTGAAGTACATGTATTAAAATTATCTATTCCCGCTATTACCTTAGATTCAGGATCCTGCTCTATTATTTCCTGCAGTATCTTTCCCATCTTGCCGTTATAACCATGAAGAATAATTTGAATCATAAGATCCTCCCATTTGCTAACTTATAGCTAATAACTAAGAACTAATAGTTTAGGACGAAATTTGCTTATGCAAATTTCTACATTATCTTTTAGTTTTTAGTTCTAAACTATTAGTTAAATAAGTCCATAGTTTTTCATTTCGGTTTTCAAGATTTCCAGATTTTTAGGTTCCATTTCATAAAGAGGCGCACGCAAGTCACCGCCGTTTAATCCCATTAAATTCACAGCTGTTTTAACCGGAATCGGATTTACTTCTATAAATAATGCATTAATAAGCGGCATCATTCGTAATTGAATGTCGCAAGCTCCTTTTACATCACCGTTTAAGTATTTCATGACCATATCATGTGTATCTTTAGGCGCAATATTGGCAATAGTAGAAATCACACCGACGCCGCCTACGGAAAGAAGAGGAACGATCGTATCATCATTTCCGGAATACAGTTGGAAATCATCCGGTGTCAGCCGTGATATTTCAGCTATTTGAACTATATTTCCACTTGCCTCTTTAATACCTTTTATTCGAGGATGTTTAGCCAATTCGGCAACGGTACCGGGCAGAATGTTCATCCCTGTTCTGGCCGGTACGTTATATAGGATGATTGGTATATTAACACTGTCTGCTATGGCAGTATAATGTTTGATCAATCCGTTTTGTGTTGTTTTATTATAATATGGAGTAACAATAAGCAGTCCGTCTGCGCCAAATAACTCAGCCTTTTGGCTTAATTCAATTGCATGATCGGTATGATTGCTGCCCGTGCCTGCAATAACAGGTATTCTGCCATTAACAGTATCAACAGCAAATTTAATTGTGTCAAGATGTTCTTCATCGGGCATAGTGGAAGCTTCTCCTGTTGTTCCGCAAATAATAATTGCATCGGTGCCCTCTCTTATTTGCCATTCCAGAAGGTTGCCAAGACTATCCTTATCTACCTTTCCGTTTTTAAAAGGTGTAATAATAGCAACACCTGAACCTTTAAATAAAACACTCATAAAATACTTCCTTTCATTACTTTTTTGCAAATCTAAGCTAAAAGGCAATTTTACTTAAGCCTTCGTTAACATGAGCTCTGCTATCTGAACAGCATTTGTAGCGGCACCCTTACGGATATTGTCTGCGACTACCCATAGGTTTAAAGCGTTTTCCGCACTGAAATCTCTTCTTACTCTGCCGACGTAGACTTCGTTTGTGCCGGCTGCATTTCTGGCAAGGGGGTAAATATTATTTTGAGGATCATCTTGTAAAATTACTCCCGGTGCATTGCTGAGAATTTCTTTTACATCGTTCAATTCAAAAGGTTTTTCAAATTCTATGTTTATGGATTCGCTGTGGCAATCTCTTACAGGAACTCTTACTGTAGTGGAAGTGATTCTTAAATCGTGCTCACCCATTATCTTCCTGGTTTCTTCAATCATTTTTATTTCTTCTTTTGTATA
>JAAYPU010000225.1 GCA_012519645.1 Clostridiales bacterium
AGCCAGCATCAGCAATAACAGCATTCTTAATTTAATTTCTCTGCTCATATTTCACCTCTGATATTGGAAACAATAGATAGTATCATTTTTTCCACATAGAGGGTTTTTATACGTATAATGCAAATGTAACCAACATTAATAATTCAAAAAATTAATAAGGAACTATATTTAACATAGTTCCTTATTATGCTCCTTTGGAGCAAGGTGAGTAATAAAATGAACTGACAACTGAGACCAGAGACCTGAGCCCTGAGATCAGAGACCTCGTATCTATACTATTGTTTCACTATCGTTTATCTATTGCGCCACTATCGTTCAACCATTGTATCAGAGTAAATTATTTGCTTCTTCATATAGAATCACTTCTTTAAGCATATCTACATGATGCTCAGCATGCTTTTGTGCAGTTACGGCGTCCCCATTTTTTAAAGCCTTATAAATGAGATTGTGTTCTGCCGGCATTTCCTTTCCCCGTTTATACTCTGAAAAATATGTGGTACGAAATCTAATGACTAATTCTTGAAGGCTGTTTACTATTTGTATCAATTTTTTATTTCTCGTCGCTTCAAAGATAAGGTTATGAAACCGTGTATCATTTTCTATCATTTTTTTCATATCGTTTACCTTCACAGCTTCATTGAAATCCTGTGAAATTTTATATAGCCGTTCTAATTCTTCTTCTGTTATTCTCTTTGCCGCGAGAGATGCCGCAAGACCTTCTAAAACACTCCTCACTTCCAAAATCTCAACAGTTTCTTTTACAGAAACATCTGCCACATAAGCCCCTTTCCGCGCCTCCATAACCACAAGTCCCTCCAGCTCAAGCTTACGGATGGCCTCTCTGATAGGTGTTCTGCTGACACCTAATTTTTCGGCTAAATCCATCTCCATTAATCTTTCTCCGGGCTTTAAAGTACCATTTAAAATAGCTCCTCTTAGCTGCTCAAATACAAGTTCTCTTAAAGGCCTATGATCGTAGATTCTAAACTTTTCAATATCCATATCCTTCCTCCGATTATTAACAACTGTATTATTTCATATTGGTTTTAACTAAGTAAGTTTCTTTATATAGTTTTTTAAGGTTTTCAAAGGCAGTTTTAGCTTTTCCATAATCATTAAATAATCCAAAAACAGTGGGTCCGCTCCCGCTCATAAGTGATGCTTCTGAACCGCATTCCATCATTTTTCTTTTTATATTGTATACAATCGGGTGCTCCTTGATAGTTACGGTTTCAAGTACATTTATCATATTACTTCGTATATCTTCAATAGGTCTCCCCATTTGAAGGTCTTGAATCATAGCGTCAATATTCGGATGCTCCGTAATATGAGATAAATTTAATTTTTTGTATACATCGGCAGTTGAAACACGAACATTTGCTTTACAAAGTACTACGAAGCAATCAATACCTTTAATTGGCGTAAGCACTTCGCCGATACCTTCAGCTAAGGCACATCCTCCTAATATACAAAAAGGCACGTCCGCGCCTAATTTCTGACCCAATCCCATGAGTTCTTGAGTGTTCAGCCCTAAATTCCATAGCGTATTCAATCCTTTGAGGACTGCCGCCGCATCCGTACTGCCTCCCGCAAGTCCTGCAGCAACCGGAATATGTTTTGTTATATGGATTTGTACACCCTTCTTTATATTGTATTTTTCAATTATTAAAGCTGCCGCTTTGTATGCAATATTCCCTGAATTGTTAGGCAGGTAGCTTAAGTTTGTTTTTATATGAATGCCTGATTTGGATGTTTCCTGAATATGTATTTCATCGAAAAGATCTATCTGCTGCATTATCATGCGTACATCATGATATCCGTCTTCTCTCTTTCTTAGAACGTCCAACGCTATGTTTATTTTTGCCCGAGCATTTATTTTAATATCTTTCATTCTCTCCACCAATAATATTATTTTGTATATTGTATTATACAACATTTTCAAATAATTATCAAAAAAAGAGTTTG
>JAAYPU010000226.1 GCA_012519645.1 Clostridiales bacterium
AATTCCGGACCAGTTGAATTGGTAATAAATATAACCGTTGAAAGCCCATCTCCTTCAATAATATCTGCAACCTCAAAAGCCCTCATGCCCCATAGTTTTGTATCCAACAATACAATTTGGGGTTTTACACTTCTTGCCATTCTTATGGCACCCGCTCCGTCAGAAGCCTGATAGATTTTATAGCCTCTTCTTTGGAGTAAGGAACAGATTTTTTCTCGGGAGCTTTCGCTGCTATCCGCAACTACAATCCGATAATCATTCATATTATCACTCCGAGATAAAATTATTAATATTTTCTTAAATATCTTTCAATTTCCCATTCGGAAATACTCTTACAATATTCGTTCCATTCAATATATGCTGCATCAATGAATTTTTCGTAAATATGATTTCCAAGGGCCTCTTTTAATACATCATCTTTTATTAATTCTAAAATAGCTTCCTTTAAATTCGTTGGAAGATTTTCTATTCCTTTTTCCTTCATTTCTTCATTTCCCATATCATATACATTGCTCGTTACAGGCGCAGGCGGCTGGATATTATTTTTTATTCCGTCCAGTCCTGCTGCTATTACAGCCGTCAATGCCAGATATGGATTAGCAGACGGATCCGGGTTTCTAAGCTCGATCCTTGTAGATGCTCCCCTTTTTGCCGGAATCCTTATCAAAGGACTTCTGTTGCTTGCCGACCAAGCTATTGATACCGGTGCTTCATAGCCCGGCACTAGCCTTTTGTATGAATTAACTGTTGGATTTGTTAATGCAGCAAAGGATTTAGCATGTTTAATAAGTCCTCCCAAATATTGATAAGCTATTTCGGAAAGCTGCATAGCATCCTTCTCATCATAAAAAGCATTTTTACCTTCCAGCGTTGCCAGCGACATATTAATGTGCATGCCTGAACCATTGATCCCAAATCTGGGTTTAGGCATAAAAGTCGCATGCAGTCCATGTCTTTGAGCAATAATCCTTACAACCATTTTAAAGGTCATAATGTTATCAGCAGTCGTTAATGCGTCTTCATATTTAAAATCTATTTCATGCTGACCGGGAGCCACTTCATGATGGGATGTCTCAATCTCAAAACCCATTTGCTTAAGCGCTATCGTCATTTCTTTCCTGGCATTCCCACCCAAATCAACAGGAGCTAAATCAAAATATCCTGCATTGTCATGGGTTTCCAAAGCCGGATTTCCTTTCTCATCTGTATGAAATAAGAAAAACTCACATTCCGGCCCTACATTTAGTATGTATCCCATACTTTTTGCTTCATCAAGTGCTTTTTTCAGTGTATTTCTCGGACAGCCATCGAATGGTTTGCCATCCATTTTATATATATCACAAATCAATCTGGCTTCTTTTCCATATGTCCATGGAAGCACTACGAATGTTGACAAATCCGGATAAAGATACATATCTGATTCTTCAATTCTTACAAAACCGTCGATAGATGACCCGTCAAACATGATCTCATTGTCCAGCGCTTTTTCCAATTGCTCCTGTGTGATGGATACATTTTTCATGGTCCCCATAATATCCGTAAACTGCAGATGAATAAGCTCAAGCTCCAATTCCTTAGCCATATGGATAATTTGATCTTTTGTATATGCTTGTTTTTTCATAAACTCTCCTCCTGATTATGAATTGAAAATTAAAAAGCTGTATCGTACTTAAAAAAAAAGTCCACTACAAAGTGCTTTCATTTCTTTGCGTGGACCCCGTTGCCCAAAAATTACGAGATACTGAAAGTTATTTTAATTTTACACCTTGTCATAAAAGAATTCAATATATCCGGAAATATATACATATTTATCTTAGAACTTTTCATTCAATTTTGCCTGGAGGATATCTTTTGCCATCTGCGGATTCGCTTTTCCTTTTGACATTTTCATTACTTGGCCCATCATAAACCCAATGGATTGCTCTTTTCCTCCTAAATATGCCTCAACAGCCTCCGGATTCTGAGCAATAACTTCCAAGATGATTTTTTCAAGTTCATCTGTACCGCTCATTTGACTCAAGCCCTTTTCTTCTACTATTTCTTCAGGAGTTTTATTTGTGATCAGCAGTTCTTCAAATACTTCCTTTGCAGCTGAACGACTGATTTTACCTGCCTCGATCATCTGAATCAGGCTTGCCAGATCCTTGCTTTCTATACCGATATCCTCGCTGTCCTTAAGCACCCGCATGACTTCCACTATGATCCAGTTCGCTGCTTCCTTAGGATTAGCTTGATATGAAACGACTTCCTCATAATATGCCGCAATACTCTTCTTCCCTATTAATATATCAATTTCATTTTCACTTAATCCATACAATTTCATAAAACGTTCTTTCTTTTGAGCAGGCATTTCAGGCAATTGGGCTTTAATAGCCTCAATCTCCTCCTCCTTTAAAATTACTGCTTTTAAATCAGGATCAGGAAAATACCTATAGTCATGAGCATCTTCTTTTGAACGCATAGGTACAGTTCTTCCTTTCGCGCTGTCCCATTTTCTCGTTTCTTGTTTTATCTTGAATTCTTCCTTGAAATCATACAGCTCCTTTTGCCTCATTTCTTCCTTTTCAATAGCCTTCAATATTTCTTTGAAAGAATTCATATTTTTTATTTCAACCTTTGTATTAAGCTTTTCTTGGCCGACATGTCGCATGGAAATATTGGCGTCGCATCTCAAAGAGCCCTGCTCCATTTTGCAATCAGACACTTCCGCATACTCCAGTATAGCTTTAAGCTTGGTAAGAAACGCTATCGCTTCCTTCGCAGAACGAATATCCGGTTCTGTAACGATTTCTATCAACGGCACACCCGTTCTGTTATAATCCACAAGACTGACGGGCTTTCCTTCAACGTGGATCAGCTTTCCGGCATCCTCTTCCATGTGGATCCTTGTGATGCGCACTCTTTTTTCCATACCATCCACTTCTATATCCACATATCCTTTTTCGCATATCGGCAAATCAAATTGTGAAATCTGATATGCTTTAGGCAGATCGGGATAAAAATAATTCTTCCTGTCAAATTTATTAATAGTATTTATATCGCAATTCAAAGCTTTTCCGGCCCTGATAGCCAATTCTACCGCTTTTTTATTCAATACCGGAAGCGTTCCCGGAAGCCCTGTACATATCGGACAAGTATTCGTATTGGGCGGTGCTCCAAAAGCTGTGGAACAACCGCAGAATATTTTTGTATTTGTATTTAATTCCACATGTATTTCTAAACCTATAATAGTCTCCATAGCCATCTATAACGCCTCCTTTAGCTCAGGAATACGTGCATATATCCCTAAATCCTGTTCTAATGCATATGCGGCTTGAAATAAAGTATTTTCTTTATATGCTTTTCCTATAAATTGTATCCCTATCGGTAAATTTGACCGGCTGTAGCCACACGGGATCGAAATAGCAGGCAACCCTGCAATATTAACATTTATTGTGTAAATGTCCGCCAGATACATATGAATAGGATTATCTGTTCTTTCGCCGATATCGAAAGGCAATACCGGTGAAACAGGGCTTATTATCGCATCATATTTTTCAAAAGCTTCGTTAAATGTATTCTTTAATTTGTTTCTGAATAATAAAGCCTTTTTATAGTACGCATCATAATATCCCGATGACAAGACATAAGTTCCTATCATTATGCGCCTTTTCACTTCATCTCCAAATGCTTCGGTTCTGGAATTCTGCATTAACTCATCTATATTTTCATAATTTTTTGAACGATAGCCATATCGTATGCCATCATATCTGGCAAGATTGGAGCTTGCCTCCGCAGAAGAAATAATATAGTATGCCGAAAGACCGGTATCTGTTATAGGAAGAGAAAACTCTTCTACCTCACCGCCCAGCTTAGTAATTCTGTCAATCGATGCCATAATAGATGCTTTAACCTCTTCATCTATACCTTCCTGCATGAATTCCCTCGGAAGTCCATACTTCATTCCTTTTATTCCTTTATCCAAATAAGCTTTATAATCCATTTCATAGCCACCCGCAGCGCTGGTCGAATCCAAATGATCATGTCCTTGGATCGTTTCTAAAGCTTCAGCCGCATCTTTTACGGTTTTAGTAAATGTTCCTATCTGATCTAAAGAAGATGCAAAGGCAATCAAACCAAATCTTGATACCAGTCCATAGGTTGGCTTCAATCCGACGTTACCGCAAAATGCAGCCGGCTGCCGAATAGACCCTCCTGTATCCGACCCGATTGCCAAAGGCGCAAAGCCAGC
>JAAYPU010000227.1 GCA_012519645.1 Clostridiales bacterium
CGGACAAGTATTTCTATATTCATAAAGCGTTGTATCATTATCGATATTTACAAGAATCGGTGACCAATAGATTCAATGAAAAAGCACAATACTATAACGAAGTGGCTTTTGAAAACTATGAGCGAATTATAAATAAATTCTCGTTACCTGAAGAATACTGGAGTGCTTATTATGCACGAGTGGTTACTAGACTGTATTCATGTATGAGATTGTACTATTTTCATCCGGACAATAAAAAGACCAAAAAAGAAACTAAACAAGAGCTGGATGAAACATTAAGCAGATATCCATATAATGAGAGTATTAAAAAGGTAAAAAGACATAACTTGACTGGAACGCAAAAAATTTTCGTTTTTTTCTTAAAATACAGACAATACAGGGTTTTGAGATTTCTTGTAAATGGTCGATTATGGATAAAAAAAATCAAGGGAGCAAGACTCAAAGTGTAATGGGAGTCTACTATAGCAAATATTATCTCAAATTTGCAAGTGCATCATGGGATACCTTCAGGCTGTTACGATAAGTGGAGATTGGAAATGGGTTTTTGTGCATTACACAGATTGATTGCAATGATTACGCCAAATGTCCAGATGTTTATTATTATACGGTAATTGCAATTTGGAATATAGTTTATAGAGCTCCTTTTCTGGAGAATAACAATTTATGGTTTATTCTAGGAAATAGAAAAGGACAAGACAGGCTTTTAACGCAGACACATTGAATTCGACTTCAAGAAATTATTATATTAAGAAATCATTATATCGTTATCGTTGCTGGGAAGAATTGCGCACAAATAGATATGATTGTAATGTTCCAAGATTAACGGAGATTTAAATTAGCAACCTATACAAAATAATTGAGAAACATAACCTCTAGCTGTAGTCTATGAAAATGATCCGTCTTTCTAAAGTACTTGCGGTATAAATTACGATATTAATATAGTTCACCAGTCGCAGTAGAGTAATATGTGGTAAATATGCTAGAAAAGATAATAGAATTCTCGTAATTTTTTCTCCCCCGAAAAAATGAGTGAGTAATCTGTTGCAAGAAATAATGGAATTAAGGATGACAAAGGAATTTGAACAGAAGATTAAGATGAGAAAAATGGCCAGTCTGAGAGGTAAGGATGAATATATATGAGTAATGACAATTTGGGAAAAGTTTTGATTCAAATTCGAGATTTACGTGTCGGAAGTGGAATATCCACATGTATAATGAACTACTATGAAAGTATAGTGAGTGCGGGGTTCAAGGTGGATTTTCTACTAAATAGAGTAATTGAATCGCCTTATATGGAGATGGTCGAAAAACATGGTAGTCAAGTGTATGTACTACCCGTTGATACAAATAAACCATCTTTATCAAATGCAAAGTATATAGAAATGATTACAAGGAAGGATTACGATATTATACATGTTAATATCAGTGGATTAAATGCTTCGCTTGCATTGCATTATGCTAAAAAGCATAATATCAGATTTCGTATATATCATGGTCACAGTGTTTTTGAGAGAGGCTCTATTAAGGCTTGGCTTAGAAGTAAGATATATGTTAATTACTCTATCTCTCAGGCTAATTATTATGCTGCATGTTCTAAGCATGCCGGAAAATCTCTGTTTAAAGATAAACATTTTTTCACCATTCATAATGTGTTTGATGTTGACCATTTTGAATTTAACCAACAAGCTAGAAATAGAATACGGACAGAACTTAATATAAATGGAAAAATAGCGCTTGGTAGTGTAGGAAGGCTGTCGGATTCTAAAAAACCAATAATGGCAATAAAGATATTTGAAAAGTTATATAGGTCGAATCAGAAATATGTATTTCTTTGGGCAGGAGATGGAGAACTCAGGCCAAAGGTCGAGAAATATATTATCGACAATAACTTGACAAGCAGAGTTCTGTTGTTAGGAAATAGAAATGATATAAATGATATTTATTCAGCATTAGATTTGTTTGTCCTTCCTACAGAATTTGAGGGGCTTGGATTGGTTTTTTTAGAAGCTCAGGCCGCTGGACTAGAGTGCTTTGCATCGGATTGTATTCCAGATGATGTTATAGTTACAGACCATATTCATACGATACCGTTAGAGGATGACATTGCTAAATGGGCAAGAGAAATAGAAAAACACTTCCCTTATAAACGAGTTAGTGGTGTAGATAAAATTAAAATGGCTGGTTATGATAAATATGTAGAAGAAAGTGAAATGGTAAAGATGTATAGGATGATTATGGAAGGGGGCTTTCAAAGCAAATGATTATATATGCAGTACCTTTTATTATCTCATTGTTTGGCTACTTTTTGAATATTAATGAGTCACAAAAGAAAAAAATAATATATTTATTTACAGTTTTTACATGTTTGCTTTTGATTGCAACCTTAAAAGCACCAAGCGTGGGAACTGATATGAGAACTTTTTATATACCGTATTATCCCCAATTTGCAAATGTATCGTGGGATAATGTTCAACATGTTACGAATAGTGAACATTGGGAACTAGGGTATTGCTTATATTGTAAATTTTTATGCCAATTCTCGACTGAACCGCAATTTTTTATTTTTGTCACAAGCATTATTACGGTAGTTCCATTCGCGTTGTTTATATATAAAAATTCAGAAGATGTTGTATTTGCAACAGTATATTACATAGGATTTCATATTTATACAATGCTGTTAAGTCCAGCTAGACAAGCCATTGCCGTTGCAATTATTGTGGCTTTTGGATATGAGCAGTTGAAAAGAAAAAACTATATAAAGTATTGTATAGTTGTTTACATCGCGTATTTGTTTCATTCATCTGCTATTTGTGCCGTAATTTTACTTGTATGTGATTTCTTAAAGTTCAATAAAAAAAGTGTCGGTTGGCTTACACTCGGTGTAGCGTTTTTTGATGTTAGTTATTCAACAATTATACCTTATTTGGTATGAAGCATAGGACTGTCTTCTGCGTATGATATTTATACTATTGGGCAAAAGCATGCGAAAGGCTATATAACGATTCATACATTATCGAGTTTTTTGATTCCTTTGATGATTTTTTTAATCTTTGCTAGATGGTATGATCCAGAAAAAGAATGTTATTTGAGCGAAAATGGAAAGGTAAAAAGGAAATGGGTTCTAGGTTCTAGGCTTTGCTTAGTTAGGAAAGAGTATCCAGTTGCATGGCATGGCGGAATACTTGCATATGGTACTTTTTTGATCGTGCTCTTTAGATTTTGTGCTTTTTTAGTTAATGTTATAGCACGGATGTCATTTTATTTTATGCCTTTTATTATGATTTCGTACCCCTTTGCAAGAAGATGCGCAGAGGATAATACAACAAAAAAAAATTTAGACATTATAGTATATGGATCTTTGATATTATTCTTCTTTTATATATTAATTTTTCGAGCAGAATCACTGTGGGGAATAGTACCATATAGGTTTTTTTGGGAATAAAGGAGATACAATGAAGCGAATTGGTATTATAACAATGTATCATAATAGTGAAAATTATGGAGGTATAGCTCAAGGATTTGCACTGCAGAAATATATAGAAAATTTAGGGTATGATTCAGAAATTATTTCGTATCAACATAAAAAAAGAAAAATTATAGAGAAAAATCTTCTTACATACATTTTAAATCATGCTAATCATATTCATGTAAAAATTTATATTCGTCTTAAGAGCAAGATTGCAAAAATAATTCTTGAGAAAAAAATAGCACCTGATTTACAAAAACGA
>JAAYPU010000228.1 GCA_012519645.1 Clostridiales bacterium
AAGTTTAGTAATTTTGTCGTTATCCACAGCTACTGTTTCAATTTCTGTTACTTCGATTGATTGAACTGCTTGTGTGTCTTTTTCCTGGACCTTTTCAATCCTTTGTGCTAATTTTCCCTTTAAATCTGACATAATTTAACCTCCTTAAAATATAAAAATAGCGGGACTGCCTGAAATATTGACAATCCCGCTTTAAAACACGTTTTAATGTAATTATTTAATTGCAAATCTTCTTGATACGCTTTGTGTAACATAGTGGTCATAAATTTCAGGAACTTCTGCTTTAAACATTTTAGTATCAAATCTGTTAGTGGTTACATTTTTCCATGAAACAGTATAATCGCCAATTGTGCCGACCTCATTGTCACCAAGCATATTTTTTAACTTGTTACCTGCTTCATCTTTTAATTCGGAAAAATATTTTTCCTGCTCTTTGGCAGCGTTAAATTGTTCCACAAGCTTTAATGCTACATCAGGTAATATTGTTTTGCTTTTGTTAGTGGCAGAAGGATATAGCTTGGTTAATAAATTGCTGCAGCTTTCACTTCCATCGGGAGCAGGCGGCTCATTGTTAACAATACTTTTCCAAAAGTCATATTCAAGCTCTATAATCATTGCTATAAGCTCGTCATCTTTTTCTATCTTTTTGTAGATAAACTTGTTTCCTCCGACTAAGGCAGCAATGTATGTGGTGTTTATCCGTGTTACAGCCATATAATGTTGAATTTGCAACATATACTCTTCAGGTATATTATCATATTCCCAAAGCTCTGCTTTAAATGCTGAGGCTGTTTTAGCTTCGAATATTGATTTTCTACCATCATTATCAATAACAATGCCGTCAATATTAGCAAGCATAAATTTATGCTCTGGATGTCTTAGGATTGAATTGATAGTATCTACTCTGAAACCTGTTCTGATTGCAAATTCATTTCTAATGATAGGTTCCATAACATTTCCCCAGTACGCTGGTTCGCCAGCCTCTTCAGGTTCTGACTGTCCTGTCTTTTCCATCCATAGCTGCAATGGGGATTTGTATTTGTTTAAACCGCAAATTACGGCTACATCTGAGCCGCCTATTCCGCATTTCCTAAAATCAAGCCATTCATTTCTTGTCATGTTTTTGGTGCTGACCATTATATCAATCATTTTGGTTCCTCCTATTTTTATTGAAATACTTGAAGCAAATATACTTCATCATTTGTTTCATTGATTGCGATAAAGGATTTATAAAGGTATTGGCAAATTTGAACGTCAAAATCTTCTCTTGATTTTCCTTCAGTCAAAATAAACATCATTTCATCATAGGTTTTATCAAAGTGCCTGCTTAACCATTCGTTAGAATCTACGGTAACTTTGTAAATATCCCATGCATATTGTTTGTTTTTTCGCATTTTAAGCCTCCTGTGTGGTTTTATTGTTTGATTGATTGTTCTTGTAAAGCATTAAGTTTGCAACGGAATCACCTCCATTTATTGCATAAAAAAATCGATGTACCTACCTTGTTTACTGAACTGTATACAGGAAGGGGGGACCACCGATCTTTCATATAAATTTTTTTACATTTGTTGTAGATACCTTTGAAAAATACTTATTATTAATTTTGGGCAAAAAAATAAACCCTATGTTAGGGTCTATAGACAGATATACATTTTACTTAAATAAATCTTCAAGCATTAATTCTTTGCATTTATCGAATCTACCTGCTCTATCCAAAGCCTTAATGCCATCAACTGTCATAGTGGGGTCGTCTTTTTCAGCAATTTTTTCTGTGCAGGAATAAGCAACATCGCAACCCTTGCAGAACATCCAAAGAGTATTCCATTTTTTTTTATTTTTTTCTTCTTGAACTATAACAGCATAAAATTCTTGACCATCCAACGAAGAAAGTGGAATGGTAGTAGCTGCGGGAGTTTTTGAATTTGCCATTTTAATCTACCTCCTTACTATAAAATACTACTAATTTTTAATTGTCTTTTCAAAATCACTATTTAATTATATCAAGGTTTTCTATAATTTACCACAAGTTTATTAATGGATTACCATTTGCAACAGAACTTATGTTCCGTATAATTAAACAGGAGATGATTACAATGAAGATTGTTAATAAACCTATAAAAGTAATGGCTGTCTTCTACACTAATGGAAAGATAGAGCCTGTTAAATTTAGATTGGATGAAGAAGTTGTCAGGATAGAAAAGGTGTTAAAGGTTTATACAGAGAATATTGTAGGTAATGATAGAATTGTTTTTGTGTGTCAGCACAATGGTTGTGATATAAATGAAGTTAATATGAATTGGACACTAAGGTTTGATATTTGTTTAAAAATCATTTTTTGCTATCTTTTAATAACAACATTAGGATTGATATTTTTTACCAAAAATTGTACAATAAAGGTAATTATTTTAATTATAAACTAGGAGATGATGAATAATGGAGATTGCCTTATTACTTATAATTGTAGCAATAATATATATTGTATATAAAGGGTATCATAATGGAACTAATTATCAAGTAACAGAAAAAAGAAAATTAGAAAGTGTTA
>JAAYPU010000229.1 GCA_012519645.1 Clostridiales bacterium
ACACCGATCCCCCGTACATTACATATGTCCCTTATCGGATTAAGAGATATGAGCACCATAGAGGAACCGCCCGAAGAAAGAGTTCCTGTGCAAACTTTTGTTATTGAATACGAAGATGAGATCATTAAAGAAGCCATTTTGCGGGAAATTGAGCGAGGCGGTCAGGTGTTCTTTGTATATAATCGTGTCCGTGGTATTCGGAGAATCACTGCAAATCTGCAGCAGCTTCTTCCGGGCATATCATTTGCCGTTGCGCATGGTCAAATGAATGAGAAGGAACTTGAGAACATAATGATAGGGTTTATGGAAAAGAAATACGATGTTCTTGTTTGTACCACCATTATAGAATCGGGCATAGATATTCAAAATGCAAATACTATCATTATTTATGATGCAGATAAATTCGGTCTTTCTCAGCTTTACCAATTAAGGGGCAGAGTAGGAAGATCCAACAAAATGGCATATGCATATTTTTCTTATCAAAAAGATAAGGTGCTTACGGAGCAATCTGAAAAGAGGTTAAGAGCCATAAAAGAATTTACTGAATTTGGTTCCGGTTTTAAAATTGCCATGCGTGATTTGGAAATAAGAGGTGCCGGAAACCTGCTTGGCGTTGAGCAGCATGGTCACATGATGATGATAGGATATGAGCTTTATTGTAAGCTGCTGGAAGAAACGGTAAAAGAGATTCAGGGAGAAACATTTGTAAAGCTTGGAGAGGTTTTAATAGAAATAGAAACGAATGCTTATATTCCTAACTACTATATAAAAGATGAAGTAGTTAAAATTGAAATATATAAAAAGATAGCGTCCATATCTTCAAAACAGGAAATGGATGAGATTGAGGATGAACTCATCGATAGATTTGGAGATATTCCTAAAGAAGTATATAATTTAATGCAGATCGCATATATTAAAGCGCTATCAGAGCGTATGGGCATTTCTCGTGTCGGGGAAGAAAGAGAAAAACTGGTTGTTGAATTTTATGAGACCAATAAAATGACACCATATATAATTAGCGGTCTGGTAGCTGATTACGGCGTACGGCTGTACATAAATGCAGGCAAAAAACCTTTTATTAAATATAATTATGTGGATTATTCCAATAAACTGAAAGAGTTTGTCGTATTCTTTGAAAGAATAAATCAACTGCTAACTAATGATGCTGAGCATCATTTCGAGGTTCAGTGATGCTGCGCATCAGTCCGAAGTCCGAGCGGACAGTGTTCGCCCGGAAGATGAAAGTTAACACTTAAACTACTATGAATGAGTCATAATTGGGAAGGAGAAAAAATATGATTACAAAGAAGATAAAAATAGTATTAATGGTAGCTATAGTCTTACTATTGATCGTAGGGTGTGCACCATCAGAAGAAGAAATTGTTGCGAAAGTAAATGATAAGGCCATTACTTTTGGACAACTTGATGAACTATATTCGGTATATATGGCGGCTATGCCGGATATCGGTATTAAAGAACAGGAAATGAAAGAGGTTGTTTTAGACGATATGATCAGGCTTGAAGTAATCAAACAGTATCTGTCAGCAAACAACATTGAGGTGGAAAGTGCCGAAATTGAAGAAGAGTATAAAAACTACATGGAGCAAGTAGCTTCAAACTCAATAACAAAAGAGTTCTTTGAAAAAAACAACATTTCAGAAGCATTCGTGAAGGAATACATAATAGGCAGCTACCTTTATGATATAAAGTTTTATGATAAGGTGACCTCAGAAGTAAAGAATGAAGAAGAGGCAGCAATACAATACTATAACAATCATAAGGATGAGTTTACGAGGGTAAGAGCAAGTCATATTCTTGTAAAGAAAAAGAAGGAAGCTCAAAAAATTATGGATAAAATCAAGTCAGGAGAGGATTTTACAGCTCTTGCAAAGGAATATTCAATAGATGGTTCCGCACAGAACGGAGGAGATCTAGATTATTTTCCTAAGGGCAAGATGGTGAAGCCCTTTGAAGATGCAGCTTTTGCATTAGAGATAGGGGAAGTAAGTGATATAGTAGAAACTGATTATGGATTCCATATTATAAAGCTTACGGATAAGATAACAGATGCTTTTGAGGAAATAAAAGATTATGTTGTATCGGTTATGTATAATGATATTTACCAAACTAAATTAGAAGAGATAAAGGCCGAAATGGAAATAGTAACGTATCCTAAGAAGCTTAGTTAATACTTATATCCGAATAATTTTGAAATTTTCTGAATTATTCGGATTTTATTTTTTTTATTGACATTGGAAAATAATGTGTTAAAATCTGCTAAGTTGGAAATAATAGGCATATAAATGCCTATTTTATTTTTAGAAAGGAAGATCGACTATGGAACTAGTGAAACGAGCTAGAGGTCATTATTTCGAAATTATAATTATTATTATATTGTTATTTATGACAGGAGCAGCGCTTTTTATTGCAAATTATGCTCCAGTTATGAGATTGGCCGAAGTCGACAGCACTGACTTAGCAGTTGAAGATGAGACATCTGGACTTGAAAATGCTGACCTGATATTAGAAAAATATGCAGGACTGGATATGGTGGAAGATGTAAAAATTGTAGAAGATATTGAAGCCAGCACACCTTTAGATTTGGAGGCTGCATATGCCGTTGTCTATTATTCAAAGAAATTTGAAATACAGCCGTCTCTATTGCTCGCTATGATCGAAGCAGAAAGTAATTTTGACAGATATTGTGTAGGAACGCATGAAGACAGAGGATATCTGCAAATTATTCCGCCTACGGAAAAGTGGCTTGCGGAGACATATTCAGAAGAATTGAAGATAGAATATGATCCCGAGAGAATTTTTGAGCCGGATTATAATATTGGTTTAGGAGCTGCATATATAAGTCTGCTTAAAAATGCTTATGGAAATGATTTAAACAGAATTCTATCTGAATATAACCGAGGTCCGTATAATCTTAAAAAGTTCTACGAAGAGAATAATACATATGAAACTGCTTATTCAAGGAGCATTTTATCAAGAGAAAAAAAATACGAAAAATTTAATAGGTGACATTAAAAAAGAATCCGAAGGATTCTTTTTTAATGCCACCACTTTTTGAAAAATTTTGTAAATAGCATTTAAAGCCGAAGTATAAAAAATAGTTTTGGTAAAATAATATATTTAAGGAAAATTACCAAGAAAAACAAATTTCACTGAAGGAGAGGTTAAGAATGAAAGCAACGGGCATAGTAAGACGTATTGATGATTTGGGCAGAGTAGTTATTCCTAAAGAAATAAGAAGAACTCTTAGAATTAGGGAAGGAGACCCTCTTGAAATATTTACAGATAGAGATGGTGAAGTGATTTTAAAAAAATATTCTCCTATTAGTGAACTCAACGAGTTTGCTACAGAATATGCGGAATCTGTTTATGATACTTTGGGAAACATGACAGTTATAACTGATACAGATCAAGTTATTGCAGTAGCTGGCGGTGCGAAAAAAAACCTGTTAGATAAAAGGATAAGTAAAGAAATTGAGAAGATGATGTTAAGCAAAACAGCACAAATAATAAAAGAAAAAGAAAAAGTAGTGCCTATAACCAGTGAGAGTATGGATGATTTTAGCGTTGAATCACAAGTTATAGTACCGATCATATCTCAAGGAGATACAATAGGGTCTATAGTCTTTATTTCAAAAGAGAACGGAAAAGTATTCGGGGATACTGAACTTAAAGTTGCAGAGACAGGTGCAAGTTTCCTTGCGAAACAAATGGAACAATAAAGAGAAAATCATATATACAAAAGAAATCATAGGCCTGAATAGTAGTGTTTATTATCCGTAAAAAATCTTGGTATAAACCAAAGATTTTTTAAGTATGGTAATAGTACTACTATTTTTTTTTAATATAAGATATAATAAGAAATTAGCGATAAGAGAATTATTGATTAAATTTACATATTTGATTTTGGAGGACATCATGAGCAGAAAATCTTTCCTGCAGGGTGCTATCGTATTAGGAGTTGCAGGCATTATTGTAAAAGTATTGGGTGCTTTTTTTAGAATACCTTTGGCCAATATGATAGGCGAAGTTGGTATGGGTTACTATCAAACGGCATATCCTATATATGTTTTTCTCTTGGTTATATCTACCGCAGGAATACCTACTGCCATATCAAAAATAGTCGCCGAAAAAAATGCAGTCGGCAACAGATATGGCGCCCATAGAGTATTTAAAGTATCATTTATATTGATGTTTGTGATCGGTATAGTCACTTCTTCCATATTGTTTTTTGGAGCTAAGTATATAGTTCAAATACTAAAAAACCCGGGAGCTTACTACTCTATGATAGCTATTGCACCGGCGCTATTATTTACGCCTGTTATGGCAGCATATAGAGGTTATTTTCAAGGACTTCAGGATATGAAGCCCACAGCGGTTTCTCAGATAGTTGAACAATTTATCAGAGTAGCAGTTGGATATTCCTTGGCGTTGATGTTTATTTCTCAGGGTCTTACAAAAGCCGCAGCCGGAGCGTCCTTTGGCGCCGCGGCAGGTGCAATTGGCGGATCCGTTTTTCTGATATGGATATATGCTTTAAGAAGAAAAGAAATCAATTTAGAAATACAACAATCACGAATACAATTGACTGAAAGTGCAGGCAGTATTTTAAAACGAGTATTTGTTATTGCAATTCCGATCACGATCGGAGCTGCGATCATGCCGATTATGAACATGATCGATGTTGCTATCGTAATGAGGAGACTGCAGGCGGTTGGCTTTACAGCCGAAACTGCAAATGGTTTATATGGCCAGCTCACAGGTATGGCAGGACCCATTATAAACTTTCCGCAGGTTCTCTCAATGGGAATTGCAATGAGTTTAGTTCCGGTAGTATCTGATGCATTTGAAAGAAAAGATTATCAATTTTTAAGATATAATGTTGAATCAGGCGTACGAGTATCCATGCTGATAGGTTTGCCCTGTGCTTTCGGGATCATGGCTTTATCTGAACAGATCATGCTGCTTTTATACCCCCTTCAAAAAGCCAGTGCAGTCAGTGCTGCATCAAGCCTCTCTATTTTAGCTTTTGGTGTCATATTTCTTTCTTTAGTTCAGACTTTAACAGGTATCCTTCAAGGACTTGGGAAGCCGGCGATACCTGTAAGGAACCTTTTTATTGGAGGATTGCTGAAAATATTAATAACATTTGTTTTGACGGGAATATATAGTATTAATATTAAAGGGGCAGCTATTGGTACTCTCGTGGCATATATTACAGCAACTGCTCTGAATCTATATTCAGTCAAAAAATATACAGGTTCAAAATTTAATATTCAACTTACTGTTATTAAACCATTGATATCCGTTATAGTTATGACCGGAGTAGTCGTGCTATCCTATAAAGCCCTTTCAGGAGTTACAGGCAGTTCTGCAGCAACCGGACTTGCAATTATAATAGGAGCTTTGATATATGGTCTTGTATTGGTAGCTATTAAGGGCATTACATATGATGATTTAGAAATGCTTCCGAAAGGAAATAAAATTGCCCGATTGCTAATTAAGCTTAAGCTGATATCTAAATGATGCTTCGCATCGTTAACAATCGTTAAACAATAGTTGAACATTAGTTAAACAATAGTGCAACAATAGTGGTCTAAGGTGTAAGGGAAAAGGGATTAGTGGTTAGTGGTTAGTGTTCGCAGTCCGACTAACCATTACGAGCATCCGAAGGATGTGTGGCAATCTATTTTAGGTCATGGACATCGTGTCCGGAGTCAGGGAACTAATAACTAATAACTAATAACTAAGAGATAAGGAGGAAATTTTGCATAAGCAAAATCTCTACATTCACTAATCACTAGTTACTAATTACTAATCACTAAACTATCGTTCAACAGGAGTGAACACGTATGAAAAATGAAGAGAAAAACAAAAAATGCATATATGATGAACACATGGACAATAATAAAAATAATATTAATGGATCCCTAAGTGGATTGGTCCAAATTTTAAAGCAATTAAGAGGAGAACAAGGCTGCCCTTGGGATAAAGCTCAGACACATGAAAGTCTTAAGCCTTGTTTCATTGAAGAAACCTACGAGGTTATAGATGCTATCGATAAAAGGGACATGCAGTCATTGGAAGAAGAATTGGGAGATGTTCTCCTGCAGGTAGTATTTCATGCAAATATGGCTGAAGAACAAGGATATTTCAACATGAATGATGTTATAAATACAGTATCAAAAAAAATGCTGTATAGACATCCCCATGTATTTGGAAATGTTGATGCAGAAAATGTTGATCAAGCAATAACTACTTGGGAAGAAATGAAGTCAAATGAAAAGAACAAAAAATCGTATACAGAAAAAATGCAGGAAATACCTGCCGCATTGCCCGCTCTAATGAAAAGCTATAAGGTTCAAAAGAAAGCAGCAGATGTAGGCTTTGATTGGGAACATATTGACAGTGCATTTGAAAAAGTCAGGGAGGAAACGTCCGAACTTTTTGAAATATATCAAACGGGAGATACAAAGAAAATTGAAGAAGAATCAGGTGATTTATTATTTGCAGTTGTAAATGTAGCAAGGTTCTTAAAAGTGGATCCGGAAATTGCTTTGAATGCAACCATTAAAAAATTCATAAACAGATTTAATTACATAGAAAAGGAGGCAAAAAGCCGATTTAAAGGGATTGAAGCTATGAATTTAGAAGAAATGGATGCTCTTTGGGAAGAGTCAAAAAAATTTTTTTAGAAAAAATGACAAAAAAGAAGGATTTTTTTAACAGAAGGAGAATAATAATATTGATATTTGCCTATTTTAAAGGATTCTTAATATGAGGAGGTTGTTTTCGTGAACAAAGCTGAATTAGTTGCTAGTGTAGCAGAAAAAACTGGTTTTACTAAGAAAGATGCAGAAGCTGCAGTTAATGCTCTTATTGCAAGTGTAGAAGGTGCACTTGTTGCAGGAGACAAAGTTCAACTTATTGGATTTGGTACTTTTGAAGTTAGACAAAGAAAAGCCAGACAAGGAAGAAATCCTAGAAAACCTGGTGAAGTTATAAAGATTCCTGCTTCTAAAGCACCAGTATTTAAAGCTGGAAAAGCTTTAAAAGATTCTGTGAACAAATAAAAAAAAGATAAAGCAGCTTATAAATATATAAGCTGCTTTTCTTTTGATGCTGCGCATCAGTGTATAGAGTATGGAGTATAGACTATAGACTATAGGTTATAGAACAGAGGTTAGAGGTTGGAGGTTAGTGAAGGAAGGAATTTGACTTCGGTCAAATTCCCACATTCAATCTTAAATCATAAATCTTAAATTCTAAATCTTAATTTACTTACACTGCTCCGAAGGAGCTATTTATACTTACATTACAACGAAGTTGTGTATTCACGCTGTTCCGAAGGAACAAGTTTGCACATATTTACACTCAACAAAAGCGGGGTATTAAAGTGAGAATTGACAAGTTTTTAAAAATATCCAGATTGATAAAAAGACGTACCGTTGCGAAGGAAGCTTGCGAGCAAGGGCGTATCTATATCAACGGCAAGCCGTCAAAGCCTGGCAGCGAAGTCAAGGTTGGCGATATTATTACTGTTGCATTTAGCGGATCAGAAATAAAGGCGCGAGTCAAGTCCCTGTCCGAGCATGTTAAGAAGGATGAAGCAAGCGATATGTACGAAATAATCGACTAGCAAAGCTAATCGATTATTTCATACATTTAAGATTTATAATTGTAAGAAGCCTTCCTCTTTGAGGAAGGTGTCAGCGTAGCTGACGGAAGGAGTCAGTTAAAATAAAGATTTTTGTATTTTGAAAACACAAAAATCCTCATTAACTCTTAATTCTTAATTCATAGTTATTAGTTCCCAAAGACCTGAGACCAGAGACCTGAGACCTGAGACCTTAGCTACTGCAAAGGTCTTTCTTCCTTGATTATATTGAAATTATCATTTAGAAGCAGCCAATTCTGCGGAAATTCATTTCCTAATACCCAATAATAGAGGCCCCTCAATCCGTATTCTTTGACTAAATCAAATTTAGCCTGAACGCTTCTGGCGTCCTCAAACCATACCTCATGGCGGTTGCCTGAACTATCATAATAATGAAAATATGGAGACTGGCTTTTTTCATCAAAAAGTATGGCAGCGCCTACTTGTGCAGCTAAAGCGACTGCTCTCTGAGGGCTAAGTGCTCTTGCCCATTGACCGCCTCTTTCATAAGGTAATCTCCAGTCATAGCCATATAAAGGTATACCCATCATTATTTTGTCGCTGGGAATTTGGCTCACAGCAAAATCCATAACTCTGCTCACTTCATTTATGGGTGCTACAGGCATGGGAGGACCTCCGGACCAACCCCACTCATAAGTCATAATGTTTACATAATCCACAACCTCTCCGATAGCGCGGTAATCATGTCCTTCGTAGAGTACGCCCTGCTGGTCTTCAGACAATTTAGGAGCCAAAGCTACAGATACTTCATAACCCAAAGGTCTAAACTTATCGACTGCTTTTTGAAGAAAAGCAACATATCTTTCTCTGTTTTCTCGTCCCAGATATTCCAAATCAAAATCAACACCGGCGTATCCTTTTTCCTGCATGACACTAAGTATTTCGTTCAGTAATTTATCCTGCAGCGCTTCATCTGTAAATATTGCAGTAGCAATTTCAGTCTTAAAGGTTCCTTCCTCAAAATTTGTGACTACCATTATAGGAAGTACGCGGTTGTTTTTGGCTGCCTGAAGCGCCGCCTGATCATCAACAGGTTGTAAAGTGCCGTCTCTTCTGATTGGATAACTGAATACATTTAAATAAGTCAAAAATGGACCGACTTCGGAAACTATTTCTTGTGCGCGCTCTTTTGATAAAGCTAAGTCAATATATGCTGCCGTATATATGTCCGGTCTTTCTACTTGCGGTATATAAAGCCTTAATCCGGGCCTTATCAAGTTTGGATCGGCAATGCCATTGATCCTTGCCAACTCCTGAGGCGAGATGCCATACATGCTGCTGATGCTGAATAATGATTCTCCCGGCTGAACAAAATGGTACATACCTTGTATTGGAATGACAATAGTCTGCCCGACCACTAAATTATTAGGGTTAGGTATTCTATTTGCTTCTATTAATCTTTCTGGGGATATATTATAAAGATTTGATATACGCCAGAGATTATCACCAGGTTTTATTACGTAAATTTGCATAAATATTCCCTCTTTATTCATAAAATCATTTTAATTCAGTATATTCAGCTTTATTCAAAACGGTCAATTTTTGAAAAACCTATTAAATCTGACTCACTGATACATATGGATTTTAAGCCTTCCTGTATAGAATTTTTTTTATAGGAAAAAATCATATATGACTCTTTAACTCTGCAGGAGGTGTTGGAAATAAAGGTAGGTATACCGGGAGGTCTTTTGTATTACAGATATGATACATTTATAAATACATTTTTTGATGAATTAGAAATAGATACAGTATATTCTTTAGAAACAACTAAAAAAATATTGGATATGGGAGTAAATTGTTGCGTCAATGAAGCTTGCCTGCCTATGAAGATATTCCATGGACATGCTTTAAATTTGAAAAATCAATGCGATTTTTTATTTATTCCCAGAATAATGAGATGCGAAAAAAACGAGTTTATATGTCCTAAATTCTGCGGTTTACCGGAAATGGTCATGAGCGGAATAAAGAGATACGATAATGTCATTTCATATCCCATTAAAATGAATCGTCCATATGATTTAATCAATCATTTTATAAAAATAGGAAAAAGCTTGAATGTGAAAGAATATAAGACAATTTCAGCTTTTCAGAAGGCAGTTAAAAAGCATAATGAAAAGAAGAAGGGTATTCACGACATTGGCTATAAGCATAATGTATTTTTAGGAGGACATCCCTATAATATCTATGACTCATATGCAAATATGAATTTAATAGATAAGCTTCATAGCTATGGGATCGGCGTTATAACTGAAGAATGTGTCGATTACAAAGATAAAGAAGAAGAGACAAAAGGCTTTATAAAGAAGCCTTATTGGGTGTTTTTTAAGAATAACTATGGTGCCGGCAAGTATTTAGCAGATCATGGACAAATAGACGGTATCGTCTATATATCTTCCTTTTCCTGCGGAATAGATTCAATATCTGTGGAAATATTAAAGAATAATGTGGATCATTTCCCCTTTTTAGTCATTAAAGTTGATGAACATACCGGAGAGGCAGGAATAGATACCAGGATAGAAGCTTTTGCAGATATGTTGGAAAGGAGAAGATTGCATTGAAAATAACTTTTCCCCATTTTGGCGACGCATATATTGCCATTAGTTTAGTATGCAAAGAAATGGATGTGGAATGTGTTGTACCGCCTCTGAATAATATTGCTACCCTTGAGAGAGGGACAAAATACTCGCCGGAGGATATATGTCTCCCTTTCAAGGTTATGGTAGGGAATTTAATGAATTCTATAGATAACGGTGCAGATACCGTAGCAATGGTATCCAGCGACGGTCAATGCAGATTGGGAGAATATGGCGAACTGTTAAAATCGATTTTGGATAAGAACGGATATCATGCCAGATGGATATTATTAGATGCGGTTGGTGATATAGGAATCAAAGAACTGCTGAAAAGAGGAGAAAGCATATGGGAAGGCAGGAAAAAAAGCGGATTGGAGCTTCTTAAAGCGCTGAAAGATATCTACAAAGTTATTAAATCCATAGAGCACTTGGAAGAAAAGGTTCATGAATTATGCGGATATGCTGTGAATCCGTCAGATTTTAAAAGGATATTGTATGACTGCAAATCGAAAGTATTTAATTCGAAAAGTATTGCGGAAGCAAATACAGTATTGGAGAATTATCATAAAAAAATAAATAAAATACCTCTAAATAGAGAAAAAAATCCTGTTAAGGTCGTGTTGACCGGAGAGATATACTCATTAATAGAACCCTTTGCCAATCAATACTTGGAAGACAAGCTCATAGATATGGGCGTATGCTTCAGTAAAAAAATTACTATCGGATGGTGGTTGGACACGACTATAACCGGGCATTTTAAAAGAATGAGAGAGATCAAAAGAAAAAACGGTTATTTGAACTATGCTATAGGCGGTTATGCAAAGGACACTGTAGAAGAAGTAATTGAAGCAAAGACTAAAGATTATGATGGCGTCATTCAGCTGCTGCCTTTAGGTTGTATGCCGGAAATTGTAGCAAAATCAATTATTTCGGAAATGTCTAAAGAAATAGGTATGAAGGTTCTGACAATTGTATTTGATGAAATGAATGGAGAAGCAGGCTATATGACGCGAATAGAAGCATTTATAGATATGCTGCAGAGGAGGAAGCAATATGTATTATATGGGCATTGATGTTGGCTCTGTCAGCACAGACGTTGTTTTGTTAGATAAGGGATTGAATGTTGTAGAAGAGATCTATTTGAAAACACAGGGCAGTCCTATTCAATCCGTTTACGAAGCTATGAAGATAGTCAGGGATAAATACGATTCCAAACAAATATCAGGAGTCGGGACTACCGGTAGCGGAAGGATGATAGCAGCTGCTATTACCGGAGCCGATGTGATAAAAAATGAAATAACCACCCATGCAATAGCTGCAAGTCATACGGATCCCGATGTTAAGACTATATTGGAAATAGGCGGACAAGATTCTAAGATCATTATATTAAGAGATGGGATCATTTCCGATTTTGCAATGAATACCGTCGGCGCTGCCGGAACGGGGTCTTTTTTAGACAGGCAGGCGGAAAGGCTGGGCATTGAAATAGATGACCTTGGAAAGCTTGCATTAAAATCTGAGGTGCAGGTTCGAATAGCAGGAAGATGTGCAGTTTTTGCAGAGTCCGATATTATACATAAGCAGCAGCTTGGATATAGCAAGGAGGATTTAATTGCCGGATTATGTCAGGCATTAGCAAGAAATTTTCTAAGCAATTTAGGGAAAGGAAAAGAGATACAGGACAAGATATACTTTCAGGGAGGAGTTGCCGCTAATCTTGGTATAAAAAAAGCTTTTGAAGATTTGCTCCAAAAAGAAGTGATCGTGCCTAAACATTTTAAAGTAATGGGTTCTGTAGGCGCTGCTATTTTAGCAAAGGAGGCCGTCGAAAAAAATGGCGGAATGACAAGCTTTAAAGGATTCGATATCCTTAACGCAAAAACACATGCCAGAAGCTTTGAATGTAACGACTGTCCTAATCACTGCGAGGTTGTTATGATATATTCCAATAATCAGAGAATAGGATGCTTCTCTGACAGATGCGGCAAATACCAAAACCAAACGGATGTAAGGTTTAAGGTCTAAGGTGTCTGGTCTCAGGAGTTCATTGTGCAGAGTATAGGGAGAACTGTGTTCTCCCTTCTTATTTGTTGAATGAAATATATGTTTTATGAATGACTTTGAAGATTTGATTAGAAAACAGAGATGAAAGATGAAATAAAAAAGCGTGTATCCAACAGGATGTTGGATAAGCTGCTGTTGATGGCATGGATGCCGGTTCAGAGCGTTAGCTTTTTTGTTTTGAATTTTATCCAGTTTTCTTCAAATTCGATACGGAATGAATAAAACATATATTTCATTATTTTTAACCTAACTCTAACATTTCTTTAAAAGGGGTCTAATGATTAAAGGCTATACTGATAACATCATATAAAACTGAAAAAGAATTTCTTAAACACAAAACATATAAGGAGGTTTTAAGATGTCAGTTACATTAGACAAAATTGATGTTATTATTGAGAGAGCCAATGTGAGCTATCAGGAAGCGAAAGAAGCTTTAGAAGCGCATGACGGGGATTTAGTGGAGGCACTTATTGCATTAGAAAAGGGAGAAAAAATAAAAAAGGAAAAGAATAAGGCAAAGGAAAATATTAATGAAAAATGCGAATCCTTTACCGGCAAATTGGGATCTGAAATCAAAAGACTGCATAAGCATAAGTTCAGAATCAATAAAGAAGGTGAACAAGTAATAAATATTCCGCTTACAATAGCTATTTTACTCTGCGTTATCACGTTCCCGTTTTCCTTTGTCGTTTTAGCCCTATTACTTATCCTCGGATATAAGATCTCATTCCAGACAAAAGACTCAGAAATTGTTGTAAATGATTTTATAAACAAAGAAAGAACTGAGTAAAAAATTCTGTAAAAGCATAACTGTTTTTACATTCAGATAAAAATCGCGCTTCGCTTGAAGGGCGATTTTATCTTTTAATTGTTATCGAAAGTGACTTGCCGTATAATGACTATAGGAAAAAGAGGTGAAATTTTTTGAATAAAAAGATATTGATTGTTGAAGATGATTTAAAGCTTTCAAGGTATATCGAATTAGAGCTTCAGCACGAAGGCTATGAAACACATGCGGTTTCAGATGGAAAGGCCGGACTTGAGGAAGCAACAACGGGTTCCTATGGGCTGGTAATATTAGATATTATGCTTCCGGGCATGAACGGAATGGAAGTATGCAGGCGCATTCGACAAAATTCTGATTTACCGGTAGTTATGCTTACAGCAAGAGGCGAAACAATGGATAAAATTGCAGGGCTGGATTTTGGCGCTGATGATTATATAACAAAACCATTTGAGATAGAGGAATTTTTAGCGCGTGTGCGCAGGTTTTTCAGAAAGAAAACGGACGATGATAAGGAGATATCCAGCGGGGCATTGAAAATAAACACAGACAGCCATTCCTGCGAATATGATGGAGAAATTATAAATCTATCTAAGACAGAATATGACTTGTGCTTATATCTCATGCAAAATAAGGACAGAGTGTTAACTCGTGAACAGATACTGGAAAATGTATGGGGATTTGACTACTATGGCGAAACCCGCGTGGTAGATGTTTATATTCGTTATCTGAGAGAAAAAATTGACGACAAGTATGGTAAGCAATTTATTCATACGATCCGAGGCGTTGGATATATTTTTAAAGATAAAGGGTGAGATGCTTGGACAAAAATAAATCTAAAGATATCCACGTACAATACAGGGACAAATCACCGAATTTTTCTGAAAGGATACTGTCCTTATTCAGGTTTAACATTACTTTTAAGCTTACTGTAGAATTTACAATAACATTCATAGCTTTCCTTATTCTATTGAATATGCTGTTTTA
>JAAYPU010000230.1 GCA_012519645.1 Clostridiales bacterium
ATAATTAAGTCACTTTTAGGGTGACATTTTCTCAAAGTATTGACACCATAAATTTTGATTTGTAGGAATCGGATAAAATATAATTAACAACCAGGTTTTCAACAAAAAAGAGGAAGAATACATTTTATTGTCGAATAATGTAAAATTAAGGCTAAAGGTCTATATTTGTGCAGAATATGGGACCGGAATATAGGACCAAGGAACCACATCTTATTACTAATGCTACTATTTATTTTGCAGAGGTGGGCTTTATGAAGGAAGCAGCAGATGCCGTTCTATCATATGCAACAGGTAGTAATGGAGTTGTGTTTTATTTTTTCATTGTGCTCCTTGTACTGGCTATAATTACTGCCATATATTACGGGGCGGGCAAAAAACAAAGAGTGACTGTGAATAGTACAGAAAACAGCACAAACAGTTATCATAGTATAATTCAAAGGATGCAGGAGGGCTTTGCATTTTTTGAGATAATATACGATAAGAATGGAAAGCAGACAGATTATCGTCTTATTGATTTTAATAAGGCGGCTGAAGTCATTACCGGAATCAAGAGGCAAGAGTCTGCAAATAAATCAATTTTTGAATTGCTTCCCTATACAGCAGTTGAAACTGCAGATGCCCTGAATGAGGTTGTTAGCAAAGGAGAACCTGTCAAGTGTGAGATATTTATCAAGGAATTAGAGAAGTATTTTTCGGTAAATATATATGAACCGGAAGAGAACAAGCTTGCAATTATTTTCTCGGATATTACCAGGAAAAAGCAGGCAGATGAGATTATTCTGATGCAGAAATTGAGTTATGAAGCATTATTTAGAAATTCTTCCGATGCCATTGTCCGATTTGACCAGAATCATGAGATAATTGACATAAACGAGAAATTTACGGAATTGTTCGGATATACAATTGATGAAATATATGGAAAGGAAGTAGACAGCGTAGTAGCCCCGGATGAGAAATTTAATGAAGCAAGAGGGCTGACAAAAGCAGTACTCAGCGGCAATATTGCCTATGTTGAGGAATCTGCCCGTATAGGCTCCGATGGGAAGCCCAGAGATGTAAGTGTAAAAGGTGTAGCAATTATTTTAAACGATAAAATTATTGGCGGTTATGGAATATATACGGATATATCTCAAAGGAAAAAAGCCGAAAAAGAAATATTGTATATGAATTATCATGATCAGCTGACAGGCCTCTATAATAGAAGATATTTCGAGGAGGAATTAAGACGGCTGGATACGAAAAGAAATCTGCCGATTTCTCTTATTATGGCAGATGTTAACGGATTGAAGCTTTTTAACGATGCATTCGGACATACTGAGGGCGACAAGCTGCTGGTTAAAGCGGCAGATACAATCAGGAAGGAACTGAGGGAAGACGAGATAATAGCCAGGATAGGAGGAGATGAGTTTGTCATTTTACTGCCGAAGACTGATACGGAGGAAGCAAATAGAATAGTCGAAAGAATAAAAGATTCCATTTCAAACATTCGGTTGAAATCTATAGAACTTTCGATATCTTTCGGATTGGATA
>JAAYPU010000231.1 GCA_012519645.1 Clostridiales bacterium
ATGAAGTAATATTGATAAGATTACCGTCGTCATCAATATTTAGAGAGAAAGAAATACTAGCTGTGCCATATCCTATTTGGGGTATGGTGCTGTCTTCCTCAGCCGCAAGGATTTCATAATACCGTACTAAATCATGCAGCATTCAATCACCTCACTTTCTCCACATTGGTCAGGTCTACAATTCCATCGACCATTTTAGCTCTGAAAAATATTGGTATTATGTTGTTCTTGTCGGTGTAGTCCATATCAAAAAGAACTAATCCGTAATCCTGTTCTCCAATCAGTTCGCTCTTTTGACATTCACCTTCCAACAAAGTCACTTTTGCGGGAAATTCTCTAGTACCCAGATAACTCTTATGAAAATACTGTCCATTGCGCAGTCTTCTTAAAATGACATTGTAGTGCTTTTCGGGTGTGTCACCCTCCTCGCTGTTTATACCGGTCATCATAAAATCCGCTTCGATTATGTACTTTACGTTTTTCAGAACTGTAGCCGACCTTTGCTGAATCGATTTTGTGGTGTCGATATACCCTTTTGCAGATTCGCTGTTTTCCATAAGTTTTTTTACATCGGAATCAGATATCTTACATCCTACTTCGTTTCTAAGTATTGTTGTAAACTCTGGCTTATTTAACACATGGATCCTGTTGATTCTCCATTTTATCTGTGGCTTCCAGTAGATTGATTCAAGTATGCCTCTTGCTGCCGAAGGTGTTATGAAATCATATGAATATCTTTCTACTTTAAGTTCCGGACGAGTAAACAGCGCATAATCACCTTCGATGAGAACTTTAATACCATATCCCATCACATCACCTCCTTCCTCTAATGCGTTGATTGAAATTGGAACTGTGTTGTTATTTATAAAAATCCCACTATTACAAATAGTGGGATTTTTATTTGAATTCTGCAACGCCCAACTGATCCGGCATTATTATTCCAATCTCATCAGAATAATCTTCTTTGGAAATCAATAAACCTATCTTCTCTCCCAGTCCCTCAACTGCATCTATATCTCTTAGTCTGCTGTATTCTTGTACATTTAAGCTAACGGTGTATTTTTGCAGTGAGCGAAGTTTACCTCTTGTGTAATAGCCATATACCAGCTCATTTATTCTCCCTTCGGCATCATCGTTATAGTTAACGATAACAGAATAGTCATTGCCTTCTATCATTTTGAAGTCACGAGCAATATCTTCGAAATCGAAGTCAAAGTCCATTGGCGAAGTCTTGTCAAAACCTTCATTAAGTCTCTTAACAATACTCTTTTTATCCAATTCTGATAATGAAGCGTTGTTGAAAAGCATATCAAAGTATTCTTTTATAGCTTCCGGCCTTGTGACATCTTCACATTTCCCCGCTATTATTTCAGTAATACTCTGTCTTTGACTTAGATAATTACCAAATGGCGAAGACTTGTTAACTCTATATTCCTCATCTGCAAAATCAAAGACATACAAATAAGCTGATTCATTTCGGCGCTCACGGTTACATCTGCCTGCAGCCTGGATAATAGAGTCAAGACCGCATGTGGCACGATAGACGACAGGAAAGTCAACATCGACACCCGCTTCTATCAGAGAAGTAGATACAACAATGCACCTACCTCCATCGCTAAGCCGTTTTCGAATTTCATCTATTTTTTCGAGTCGATGTATTGGACACATATATGTAGAAAGATGAAACACGCCATCCTGTCCGTATGCCTTTTTTATTTCTTCATATAGTTTTCTCGCCTGTTTTTTTGTATTTACAATCAGAAGGCATTGACCTACGCCATCCAATCTCCTCACAAGCTCATCTGCTGTTATTTTGCCTATAAATTTGATTCTGGTTTTGTTAAAAAATTCAAACAAATCGCTAATATTGCTGCAAATCTCAATAGCTTTAATCTTTTCTGACATAAACCGCTCTACTTCTGGCTGAGTTGCACTGCATAATACAACTGAGCAGTTGTAGTTGTTTACAAGCTCTTCGAGTGCCTTTGCACAAGGGATAAGACATTCTACAGGAAGCATCTGAACTTCATCCAGAATAATTACACTGTTAGCTATATTGTGGAGTTTTCTAAGCCTTGATGATTTATTGCCGTAAATCGATTCAAAGAACTGCACATTAGTCGTTACGACAACAGGTATATCCCAGTTCTCTGCAGAGAGCTTCTTAATATTATAGTATTGCTCATCATTCTGATCAAAATCATAATTGGAATGATGTTCAAGTATATATTTATCTCCGAGGATATCTGAAAAGACCCTCGCATTTTGCTCAATAATAGTAGTAAAGGGAATAACGTAAATGATTCTCCTCAATGTTGGATTATGCCTTATATGCCTTAATGAAAACGCCATTGATGATATCGTTTTTCCCCCTCCTGTCGGAACAGACAGTTTGTAAACACCCGGAGTTTCTGCCGCTTTTTTAAGGCACTGTTCGAATATCTCTCTGCGCTTTTTATTTATTTCCCTTATAGTATCAAGTCCATTTGTATACTGGACTATCTTATCCTCAAGTTCAGAAAAATTACATTCTACACCTCTTGTTATCTTCTCTTCACTCATAAATTCCTCTGTGTCGATAAAATCTGCATCGACCAGACAGGAAAAAATCATTCTGACGAGATATGAAAAACTGTATCCCTGATCGCGTTCATCAAGAGGTTTAGCATCAGCCAATTGTCTGGCAATATTAGGTAGAGGAGGATATAAATCGGCAGTAATCTCAGAACTATAAGCGCTAAAGTCCGGCACCTCCTTTTTCAGCCTTCCCTGCAAACTCCCATCTTCCTGTACGGCTCCCCAACTGCCTCCATTGAGTAATCCGGCATGATGGCCCGTTATCACATATCCAAGCAGGTTCCCCATTGCCGGACTTATCGATTTCAACACCTTAGCACCTGCAGTAGAGTGGTCACATAGTTTTCCATCGTTTTTAATCCTGTCCTGGAATTCTTCAGAGTATTTTCCGATATCATGTAAAAGGCCACAAAGATATGCTGTATCGCTCTTCCCGAAGTGTCTCGCATAGCGGGAAGCTTTCTCAGCAGTACCAATCAAATGATCCAAAAGGAGTTGCTGCTTTCCATTGTCTCTCTTATGAGCTATATACATAAAATCACCTTCCCGAGGAAATGCAATACCAACGACTTATTGAGACAAGTCTACAAGAGCATAAATATATATTATAAAAAGGGGACTAACGCCAGTGCATTTATTGACATTATTTTATAATTTTTATTATATTTTGTCAATAATCTGTTGTTTAGTTATTTCAGGTAACAGGTAGAAGAATGGATTATAACAAGGCAGGTTTGCATAAATACTGTACTTCTCATTTGAGGAGAGGTTTGCGTACCTCTCACCAAAAGAGAAGAAACCCTACGCCATTTACTGGATCCGGAGCGTCTGCGTGATTTTAATCCACCCTCCCCATGCGGGGAGAGACATAAATAGGCTTATTTGCGCCAAAATTGCCCCTAATTTCAATCCACTCTCCCCGTGTGGGGAGAGACATCAAGCCTTTAGACATATACACAAAGGTATGCCTATTTCAATCCACTCTCCCCGTGTGGGGAGAGACCACATAGGTAACCATTCTGTTCATCCTAGATGAGATTTCAATCCACTCTCCCCGTGTGGGGAGAGACCTGATTTGCCATCAGATTGGTGCTGGG
>JAAYPU010000232.1 GCA_012519645.1 Clostridiales bacterium
ATTTGAAAACATCCATCGAATTCATCCTTTCCAGCCTATTCTTATGATACTTAAGAATAGGCTGGAAAGGATGAATTCGATGGATGTTTTCAAATTGACTCAGATTATTGATAACATAAATGAAGCAATAGTTGCTGTAAATGAAAACGCCAATATTATACTTTTTAATAAAGCTGCAGAAAAATTAATGGGCATTTCAATTGAGGATGCTATTGGAAAACCAATAGAAAGCATTATCCCTAATACCAGGCTCCCTATAATCCTTGAGACAGGGAAAAAAGAATTGAATAAAACACAGCAAATAAAAGATATCAAAACCATAACGAGCAGGATGCCTTTACTTGACCGGGAGGGAAAGGTTGTCGGAGCATATGCTGTCTTTAGAGATATTACACAGATTAAAAAAATGAGCAGCCAGCTTACCAGCTTGGAAGAATATACACATCTGCTAAAATCTATTCTTGACTCCACACAGGATGCCATATCTGTTGTAGATGAAAATGGTATCGGTATATATATTAATCCTGCTTATACAAGAATGGTAGGGATGACAGAGAAAGATATTATTGGTAAGCCTGCTACAGTAGATATTGCAGAAGGTGAAAGCATACATATGCAGGTCCTGAAAACCCAAAAACCTGTCAAGGGAGCTTTATTAAAAGTTCTTCCAAGCAGAAAACAAGTAATAGTAGATATTGCTCCCATATTTATTGAAGGTAAGCTGAAGGGGAGTGTTGGAATTGCACATGATATCACAAGCATACGCGAGCTTACCAGAGAATTGGAGCAAGCAAAACAGATCATAAGAAAGCTGGAGGCAAAATATACTTTTGAAGATATAATAGGAGAGCATTCGTCAATTCTAAGAGCTGTAGAAAAAGCAAAAAAGGCTGCAGATACTCCGGTTACAGTGTTGCTTAGAGGAGAAAGCGGAACAGGCAAGGAATTATTTGCTCATGCAATTCATAACAGAAGCAGCAGAAGAACCAATCAGTTTGTAAAGGTAAATTGTGCTGCTCTTGAAGAAAGCCTTATTAACAGTGAGTTGTTTGGATACGTTGAGGGTGCTTTTACGGGAGCAATTAAGGGCGGAAGGCAGGGATTATTTGAGAAGGCCAACAAGGGAACAATTTTTTTGGATGAGATAGGAGAAATTTCACTGGAAACTCAGGCAAGAATATTAAGAGTTATTCAAGAGAAGGAAATAATACCTGTTGGGGGAAATCAACCGATAGAAGTTGACGTAAGAATTATAGCGGCTACAAATATTGACTTGGAAAAGGCAGTAGAAGAAAAAAGATTTCGAAAGGATTTGTATTATAGGCTAACGGTTTTCCCAATAAATATTCCTAGTTTATCGGAAAGAAAAAGTGATATTTATCTTTTATGCAATTATCTCATAAGAAAGTGCAATCAAGAATACGGTCGTAATGTCAGTGATATTTCTATCGAAGCCATACAGGTTTTATCCGAATACCATTGGCCGGGTAATGTCAGGGAATTAGAAAATATAATCGGCAGAGCAATTATTAATATGGGCACAGGTGAAAGGATTATAGATTCCCACCATATTCCGGATTTATATTCAACCAATAAAAATTTAATTGACACAAAAAGCTATGCAGATGATTATAACAGAAATGTATCTCTTAAAAAGCATTTAGAAGAAAGTGAAAAGAAGTATATACTATATTTATTGATTAAGAACAATATGAATAAGACAAAAACAGCTGATGAATTGAATATTACTGTTAGAAACTTATACTATAAGCTAAAAAAATATCAGTTAATGTAGAAGCATGAAAGAATATTGAAAATATTAATGAAATTGAAAAAAATTTCATGAAAAAATTTTCAATTAATTTATTAAAATGAGCTTGTTTTCAAAGCTCATTTTTTTTATTTTTAAATATTTTGCTCATATAGAATTCATCAAAAATAGTTAAAAACTCTTAAACGAGCACAGTCAGGGATAATGCCTAATACTCATTATGTTAAATGTATAACAATCCTTGGCATAAGACATGCAATATATATTACTTGATGTTTGAAACTGTAAGGCAAAGAGAAAATCAAAGGGTTAAGGCTGCTGATCTAACTGCTAATGAAAAAAGGAGGATTAGGAATGAAGATATTTGATTACATGGAGAAGTATGGTCATGAACAGATAATTTTTTGTTATGACGGAACTTCGGGATTGAAGGCTATAATCGGTATTCACGACACCACATTAGGACCCGCCCTCGGTGGCACCAGGATATGGGACTATGAGACTGAAGAAGAGGCTTTAATAGACGTACTAAGATTGTCCAGAGGGATGACTTATAAAAATGCTGTTGCAGGGTTGAATCTCGGGGGAGGCAAAACGGTTATAATGGGTAATCCCGAAAA
>JAAYPU010000233.1 GCA_012519645.1 Clostridiales bacterium
CCAAGGCTTTTTGAATCAGCTCCGCGGGTGGAGGAGCCAAGAATCCGTCATCCATCAGCTTATGACACAAGCCCCGTGCGGCATTGATATCATCCAACGCCATTTGAAACACCTCGTCCCGGCTGAGGGTGGTGATCCCCGCCACGCCATCGGCAATCGCCTGCATGGCAAGATCCGCCGCTTCATGGGCAAAGACCTCTGTCTCATCCATGCGGGGAACTATATTCTCCTCATCAATCCCCCTGCGTCTGGCAAATGATGCCAAAGAGTGGGCGGCAGCAATTGCCATGGCATCTGTAATCTGAGTGGCTCGCACCAGCAAGGCTCCCTTCAGGATGCCTGGGAATCCACAGGAATTGTTGATTTGATTGGGAAAGTCTCCTCTGCCGGTTGCCACGATATAGGCTCCTGCCGCCTTGGCATCATAGGGATAGATTTCCGGAACTGGATTGGCACAGGCAAACACGATTGCACCATCAGCCATCAGCTTGATCCATTCCGGTTTGATGGTATCCGGACCCGGTGTGGAAAGGGCGATCAGCAAATCCGCCCCCTTCATTGCCTGTTCCATAGTATCAAACTTCTGTGGATTGGAAACTTGCGCCAGTTCCCACTGCTTGAACCGAGTGGGATTAGCCCGCAGGTCTTCACGCCCCAGATGGATGCCGCCCTTGCTGTCGAACACCGTCAAACGGTCTGGATCCAACCCGCTTTTCAGCAGGAAGCGTGCAATGGTAGTATTGGATGCACCCGCACCAAATAGCACCGCTCTAATCTGATCTATCTTTTTGCCCGTGAGTTCCAAGGCATTGATCACACCAGCTAAGGTGACGCATGCCGTCCCCTGTGCATCATCATGCCACACGGGGATATTGCAGCTTGCCCTCAGCTCGTCCAACACCCGATAACAATTTGGTTGGGATATATCCTCCAGATTCACCGCACCCACGCTGGGCTCAAGCATCTTTACAAAATCTATCAATTTGCCTGCATCCGGCTTGCCGTCCTGATCACGGTTATTTACGCATAAGGCGATGGCATCACAGCCGCCCAAATATTTCATCAGCATAGCTTTGCCTTCCATCACACCCATGCCTCCATAAGGGCCACAATCCCCATCTCCCAACACGCGGGTGCTATCGCTCACCACCGCCACCAAGTTACCCCTGTTGGAAAGCTCCCAACTGCGCTCTGGCAGATCTCTAATAGCAGTGGAAACAGCCGATACACCGGGGGTATACCACACGTTAAACCAATTAAAACCCCAAATTCCAGCTTTGGGAACGCTCTGCATTTTGCCCCCATAATGTGCGTGTGCCAACAGGGAAAGCTGCTTCAAGAAAGCCGTCTGCGCACCTGCCACCTCGTGGGGAGGCAGCTTTGCCAAAAAGTATTCTCTCAAATTGCTAAGATCAGGATTGAGCTGTGCCATGAGGTCTCCTCTATTATGTATTTAATCATGAAAAACCATACTGGCATCCGATGCATATTTGTCAAGTGTGATGGTGGGGTCTCGCTTTGCTCGCGATGAATAACGAATGATGAATGAAGGGGCTGCGAACTGGTACTTGGCACCCCTCAGCATCAACCCCCTCTATAATACATAGGGAAACGCACCCAATTTCTAAGAATAATATTCATTATAATTCACATATATACCTGGAGGTTATGACGATATAAAAAGATGCAGTATTTGATGTGAGGCACATATTGATGCCGGTCGCGTTTCAAAGAATCTACATAATCCAGTATGAGATTAAGAACCTCAGTTGTCTGTTTGCAAACTGCATAAGTCATATAGTGACGGCATTTTAGGTCAGAATTAACAGGCGCCAGCCGCCTTCCTTCGAGCGATAGCGAGCCTCACTATCCGCTTAGTAAGGCGTATACATCACATGGAGATTATCCTTAATCTGCTGCAACATTGCAGCCCTAGTAGGGTGCCGCAATTTACTCAGAGCTTTGTCCTCAAGTTGGCGGATACGTTCGCGGGTCACTTGGAAGATATTGCCCACTTCTTCCAAGGTACGGTCATATCCGTCGTCGATGCCAAATCGGAGGCGGATCACGCGTTCTTCGCGGTTGGAGAGGGTTTTAAGCACTTCATCCACCTGTTGGCGCAGGAGTCTGCGTTCGGCGAGGCGTTCAGCGGATATGATGGTATGATCTTCGATGAAATCACTCAAATTGTCCAAATAATATAAATCATGAATTAAAGAAATATTCCTCAATAGATCTTCATGTCTCTCTGGATGCTTTAGGACATCCAAAGCGAGGAGTTCAATTTGGCTTACTCTTTGTTTTGAGATATCAAATATTTCTGATATCTCCTTCAAGGCGTGTGGATTACCATAAGAAAAACCATGTCTTAAAGATAATACATTAACTTCATAGCGGTTGAGTATCTTAAAGGTTTTTGAAAGAACCAATTTAATTAAGTTATGAGCATGTTCCACATCAGAGGGAAAGGCTTCTTTATCAGCAATATCGTATATTAACGGGTATCTTGTTCCACTATGTTCAAATATTGAGACATGATTGGACATTATCCGATGAACAATTGACACATCAAGGGTAAGCGCTTCATCTAAAAAGCTGTATTCATGAATAGGGCAGTGCAAATCATTGTTCTTATGCACTGTCATTCTGTCAACAAAAGCATGAAATTTTCTTATTCCTTCAAAATCAAATCCTTGTGAAGCTAGTGTGCTATTAATGAAGGACAGTATTTTGGAGTCGATTGATGAAATAAGGAATTTATGAAGACTACCGTCAATTTTTTGGTTGTATTCTTTAAGGGATGCAACTAAAGCAAGATTACCTTCCTGGAAAAGGTCTACAAAATCATATTGCTTTGAGGCGTGCTTTAATACTAATCGAACAATAAATATCGTACAAGATTGAACGAGTTCACTGTAGAGAAAATCTATTCTTTTTCTTAAAGCCCTTACTATCTCTCCAATTTTTTTTAGCTCAGAGTAAAATAGTAGCGTTTCTGATTCAATTTCAACCAATGTCTTAACGCTTAGCAAAAGTGATCCTCTCCTATTGGGAGAAATTTTAAGGTCACCTACAATTATTTCTTTGATCTTTTCAAAATTTAAAAATTCCTCATGTAAAAGCTCTGTGTTAAGGTCGTTAAAATCCCTCAGATACTGTAAGATAAACGTATAATGAGGCATGCCAAGGTCAACATAATACAAGATATCATCCGCCATTTTATTTACGGTCTTTTCGTTAATTCTACGTTTTATCAACAGACGTACAACCTTGGCTTTTTTGTCATAGAAGTCTATCAAATTATTGTGTAAAGAACTGATATCGTCTGACCTTATGTGTTCCATCAGCGCAAGAAGATCACAAAAAATATCCTCATACTTAAGAAACAATGATTTAAACATAGAAATTTTATGCGCCATGTTTTTAAATGATGGCTTTATAATGCTAATCACATCGGAGTCTGCAAAATGCTTTGTTGCTTGCTTTATATGCATGATACTGCTATGCGACTGGAAAACATATTCTTGCATCAAGCCGAAAAGCCTCTTAATTTCTCTCAAGGTCTTCAACGATTCGCCTTCTGTATATCTCCGATGTAATAGAATTCCATTGAAACATGCAACCCAATACTCAAGATTGGCAAAGTCCTTTTTTTTAATGGTTCTAGTATGTATAAGTCGATCACTGTTTCCCTGGTATAATGTATAAAAAGTAAACAGTAAATGCTCCATGGCGTTTTCATATTCACAGTCTACACTTGAAACATTCAGAGATGGATCTAAATGAGTATCATAAAGGTTTGAACCCCAAGTATCAGTTAAATTGTTTGGCTCCATGGGAGTTACAAAAGACTAAAAATATCGAATTTGGGGTCAGATTCAATCATCTCGTGTATTCTAAGTAATCCGGCATTTATCAAAAATTCTATTTGTTTATAGGGTTCATGAGTGTTGTTGAAAATTATTCCAATCAGACTTACCATATAGCCATCTGGATCCACTGAGCCAACATTCCAGACAGTTTTTTTACTCTCTGTGCTTGAGATATCTACAGGAATGATTTGTACTTTATTCTTAACGGCAAATGCAAAAGCATATTTTGCGACGTCAATAAGTGTATCAAATCTATCAAGTAAGTTTGATGCAGTTGTATGTGCCGTTGGATATAATCCAATATTTACAATGTCTGCCATTATGTTTTCTCCCTGAACTCAACAATTTTTGTGTGTTTCCCAGAAATACGTTCTAATTTATACTCGTTGGATAAACCACTTCCCAAGGTGTGTCTTGCAAATTGAACATCAATTTCTCCCTCATACGCTAGCAAGATTACTTGATGTGACAAAGACCCTAAAGCTGCAGATATATTTTTACTATGAACTTCATCAAGTCTTCCAAAAGGTGAGTCCATCACAATTGGTCCCGACAAAGGTGCATTCTGCTGAAGGGCTCCTATAAGCGAAATTGCAATGATGTGCTCATATCCTGCTGAACGATTAACGTTTTCTTTCCCGTCCCGATACAATATGTTTAAACCATAATTGTCATTAATTACCAAATCCACAAAATCCTTTTCATGCGAAATTCTTCTAAAAAGCATGGACGCATCAAGTTGCACCTTCTCTCTTAGTTTGTCTCGATAAATCGAAATTCCGTCCTTGAATAAATCTCTAAGACTCAGAACACTTTCTTTCAACGTCAATATATTTTGCAATTCATTATCGATCCGCGTGTTATCGATTTTCTTGGTCAGGATGTTGATGTTTGAATTAGTTTCAGCAATATCCCTATCAATTCTTGTAATTGTATCATCTAAAACTCTAATATTATTTATTATTATTGCATGATCATTGTTTAGATTTGCTATGGTTTCATACTGGTCTGGCTTTCCAATGCTTTGATTTATCTCGTTAACTTTTCCTTTAGAATCAATTATCTTTACTGTGAGATCGTCAATTTGCGAGTTTAGATTGTTTATTAATTCCTTAATGTTTTGAACTTCTTGGGCCCTTAGAATCGTCTTATTCCTTTGTAAGTATTCCAATCTAGATTTTTCTGAATCTGTAAACTCTATCACTGTTTCTTTGAGTAATTTGATTTTGTTGTTAATCTCTAATTTATTTTCTTCTTCTAAATCTCTATGGCAAGTAGGGCATAAGTTAGAGTGAATAGCTTGAGATAGCTTCTTAATTTCATTGGTTATATTGGCTTCCTTATACTGTTTGTGTTCTAATGACTTTATTTCTTTATCAATCATCAACAGTTTTTCTTTTACAATGGGGTTCAACAAAACAAGCCATGCATCTTTAGAGTATTCCTTTAAAGTAGCTTGAAGTTGTATTCTTCTTTCTTCATTACTGTTGATCTCTTGTAGTAGCTTGTTTTTATTTTCAATTTGCGCCCTTACTCTTTCTGTTCTACTTAACTCAACTTCGATGATTTTTTTTCTTTGAATCTCAGTCTCTTTTTCTTTTGTATATAGATTATAGCTTCGCTGCAGATGGCTCAGTTTTACATTGGCACTTTCCAATGCACCAATTATTTGGCTGTTGCTTTCATTTTTATTAGCTATTTTTAGGTATTGTTTGTTTATTTTTTCGTATTCTGCGTTTACATCATTTAGCGCATTAATCAGAATAGGCACGCCTAGGATTTTTTCTATTGAATCCTTGATTTTCGAACTGATTGCTCTGTTGTTATCTAATAAGTCCTCATATTCACTTAAAAGCTCTCCGTCAAACAAGAAAAATCTCGACACTTGTTCGGGCATTATTTTGGTCAATTGCTGTCTTAACTCATTTTGAGACACAATAGAATTGCTTTTTTGCAAAAACACCTCTTCTTCAAAATCGTTGTCTGATTTTGGTTCAACTATACCTGGTCTAAGCTGAAACTTTCTTCTCAATTCGTAGGGCTCTCCATTGTATTTAAAAGATAATTGGACAGAAAATTCATATATCCCCTGTTCTATGTTCTCCCAATTGCACAATGAGATTAAATTGTTTTTTTTCTGTTTTGATCTTTCCTTTACTATGCCCAAAAGTGCATATCTAAATGCATTTAAAAGAATCGTTTTCCCTCTTCCATTATCGCCCCAAATTATCGTAACGCCTTTATCAAATTTTATGACTTGAGTGTCTTTATATGGACCAAAATTTGTGATTTTCAGTTCAACAAATTCCAGCATTTTATGCCTCCCCTGGCCATGTTTTCTTTAATGTAATGCTTATCAACCTATTAGCCTCTATTCTGTTTTCTTGGTTGTTTATCTCAATCTCAAGAATTTGTTTAACAAGCTCTTGACTTAAAGATGGATATTTTGATTTTCTTAGTTGTTCAATTGTGTTTTGTATTTCGTTATGATGATCATTCATCTTCAAAACCTCCAAAATCATTTTGTTTTAATTCAATTCCATATTGGTTTGCAATTAACTGTAGCCTGCTCAAACAATCTTGGTTATCCGCGTAGATTCCAAATTGCCAGCTGCGCACGAGCTCATTCGAAATAAAGCTTAAAGAAAAATCAGATGATTGTTCTTTGGGCAATACGATAGCATCATGTAAAAATGAATAATGTTTACCTTCGTGTTTTCTAAGAATTCTTCCTCGTCTTTGAATAAATTCACGAGGATTCTGGGAAGAGGCTAGTATTAATGCATGAGTAGTATCTGGTATGTCAACTCCTTCATCAAGGCACTTTATAGATACAATGATGCCTCCATTGGATCGAAAGTATTTTAATGTTTCAGTTCTGTCTCCTTCCATTGAAGAATGATATTCATAAGCATTATATCCACTTTGCGATAGAACATCAAGTACTGAATTCATTTGGGTTTGGTTATCGCAGTAAACAATCCATTTCTGACCGTTTTTATGGTGTTTTTTCATAACATCAAGTGCAAGAGGTATTTTGTTCTCTGCATTTTTAATAATTCTTGCTCTATTAATAAGTAGGTTCTTCAAATACTCTTCAGACATGATATCTGGGTTAGAATCAGCGTGCTGAGCTATAAATCTGTTAATTAATCTCGTTATTTCAGTCCAATCCTTCTGTTCATCATTAGTTAGCTTAACAATATGTGGTGTATATATGTATTTGGTCAGGACTCCTTTTATTATGGCGTCCCCAATCGTAAAGGATGGAGGAATTATTCTTTTAAAATAATTAAAAATAGCATTGGTGCCGGATTGATCACCGAATCTATAAGGTGTCGCGCTTAGCCCCAATTTAGGTCCTACTTTTAGCCCCAGAATTGCCTGTGCAACTGGGCTACCAACCCGGTGTACCTCATCCACCACTAAAAAAATGTGATCTCCAGAGTAAACCCTATTCAAAAAGGACTCTCTCGTAGCTGTGCTAATGGTTGCCAGGATTATTCTTTTATTATTCCCATCCTGCTTTGTCCAAGATTCAAGGCTGTTTTTTTCTTTCCACAATTCATTATTACCACCGCAAATTAGAATTCGAATGTTCGTTGAGAGTATTCTTCTGATTTCCTTATGCCATTGATTCAACAAATCAATTGATGGCACAAGTATTAATATAACTTCGCCTCTTGCTAGCGAATCGTTGATTGCACATAAAGCGGTTATTGTTTTTCCGCTTCCTGTGGCGTGCTCAAAAATACCTGTTCTTTCATTAATTTCCCAGTTTTTTAAAGCTTCTAATTGGTGTTCATATGGCCTTATGGTTACGCTACCGTTATTAATATGCCACTTTTTTTCTTTAATTGATTCACTTATTATATCATGAAGTAAATCATCCCAGTTGTCATCTGGATAGCGTTCTTTAACAGTCTCATTTAATAAAACAGAGAAATCAAAAACTGATATTCCAGCTACTTCATTCCTCCACAAGCATTCAAAGTTCTTAACAGAATTATTTACTCTTATGGCGTCGTTATTATCATCCCAGCTTTTATATACAGATATTGATTCTATGTTACCGTCAGATGCTAATCCCATGTAAGATTCATTCATAGAGCCTCTAAATGCTATTGCATTGCCATCAATATCCCTAAATATGCCAACTTTATCATGGAACATCCTCTCTATGCTCAGTTGTTTTCCAGGGTTAATCAAAGCAATCTTAAAATGTGCAATATTTAAACCTGCTAAACAAGCTAATAACCTGGTTGGCTTAGCAAGCTGTGGGTCATCAAGCAAGGTACCGATTTCATTTTTCAAAGTTTCTACTGCAAGGTCATCTAACCTTGCTTCATAGCCTTCTGAAAGTGCTAGAAAATCAGCCTTTAACAGAGTGTAGGAAGTAATAATTCTAAAGACTCCATTGTTCTTGATAAAACATTTCATTCCTTCCCAAGAGATTGAAAAAACACTGCTGCTAAAATATCCTGTAAGCCTATCATATATCTGAGAATGACTTAAACATGGGATATAAAACTCCTCTGCTATATTGTTATTGTTTTTATCGTAGTCTAGTCTTAATTCTATTTCTTTTAAGCTCATATTATTTCACCAAATCTTCAAATATAAGATCGATTTTTTTGCTAAGTGCTTTATCTAGGTATTTAGCTTTCGTGATTATAATAC
>JAAYPU010000234.1 GCA_012519645.1 Clostridiales bacterium
AACGGAGTTGCAAGAAACCATATTATTTCATCTAATATAACTTCTCTTTTTTTCTTTATTTCATCATTATTTAAAATATCATCCATAAATAAGTATTGATTTTTATCAACTCCATGCAATTCTAATAATCTCTGCTGCAAGCCTATATAATCAAAAGCATATGGCTCAGCTAACGGAGGCTCTATATAAGCAGTAAGAATATTCTTTTCTGATAAAGCCTTTGCAAGACATAATGATATAAAAGTACTTCCGCCTTTCCGAGTTAAATTTCCTATGCATACATTCCTTTGAACAATACCTGAATAAACTGTTTTGACTACCTCTATTGTTTCCGCTGATGTACTGTTATTTTTATAATATTGAGGCCTCAATTCTACAGTATCCGGAGATGTATCCTCCTCTACATCATAATCTGCTTCATCTATCGAATTTACTACTTCTAAAGCTTCATCTTCATCACTATGGTGATAAAGCATCAACTGCGTTCCTTTCTCGCTGCAATACTTCTGTACTTCTTTAATAGATTCTGTGCTATTCTTGTCCAAAACCAAAATATCATAGCAGAGCATATGATATTGTTTAAGGTGTTGAAAATCTTTATACAAATCACATGATTCCGAGTCAATCTTTAGAAACTTCTTTATTTTTTCAAAGCTTTTTAACTCTTGCGATAAAACCGCAGCTCTCATCTTTCGACATCCTTCGATTTCTTTTTTTGTTTATTTATTTAATATTATACATTATTTTACAGTATGACGAGCGTTATGTCAATAATTACCAACAAAAGCATTTTTCTAATAATTTATTTCATCTGCCGACAACATCTGCTGAAATTTCATGATTGAAATTTCAGCAAATTAAAAATTAAAAATGAAGAATTAAGAGCTAAGGAAAAAGCGGCTTAATCGCCGCTTTTTATTTTAGAAAATACTTTTTTCGCATTATTATAGAATACATTTTCGTGATGTTCTTCCGGAATCAAATACTTTATAAAGTCGATATATGGCTCCATTTGCACAAGGGGCCAGTCCGAGCCATAAAGAATTTTATCATACCTATTTGCATATACCAACCCTTGTTGAATAAGTTCAACATACAATCTCGTATTCTTAATATTAGATATTTGTTCTTCATTTCCTGCAATCAAACCGGATACATCCGCATATACATTATGATTCTTGGCTATCAACTGCGCTGCATCCATGATCCACGGAACACCCATATGACATATAATAAATGTGACATCTTGGTGCTTCACCGCCAACTCATCTATATTCAGCGGATGGGAATATTTTAGTATTCCTAAAGGCGACTGTGTATCGCCGCAATGTATGGCGACCGGTACGCGATATTTTTTTGCCAAATCATAAACAGGCTCATAAATGCTGTCATACACATAAAAGGGTGTATATCCGGGATATAGTTTTATGCCTACAGTCATATCCTTTCTCAATTCTTCTTCTATATAAACCAACTCTCTGTTACTTTTTATGAGTTCCTCCGGGTTTACTCCGACACAAGTGTAAAGACAATCTATTTTTTCATCTTCAATAACCCGTTCTTTCACATAATCCGAGTGCTCGTCCGTATTTCGTCTTGGCGTTGACATAACAATGCCGGCAACAATATCAGACTTTTTAAACTCTCTGCATAGCCCAGCTGCACTATACTCAAGTTGTCCTATATTTTGTGCCGTCTGTTTAAGTCCTTCACTGTTAGAAAAATGAAGATGTGCATCGATAATTTTCAAAACAAAACATCCTTCCTGATATCAAACCAATTTTTATTTTATATTTTACAAAATATTTAAATTACAAGCAACAACTTAGGAAATTTCTATGAAATTTCCTCAAATTAAGAATTAAGAATTGAAAATTAAGGATACTTATGCAAAGGCAATTAAAAAGCACCCTGCTTTTAATATGCAGGGTGCAGTTGATAAATATTATTAATTTTTCTACTCATCATACTGTACTTTCATTTCTATCTGATCAGGTAGCTCGCTTAGATTTGTTTCTGCCACTTCATATGGATATGTAATCACCTGAGTCAAAATATCTCCCGGACTGGGGTCTGTAAAAACAGTATAAACAACTAATGTAGTGGTTTTATCCTCTTCTTTAACTAGCTTCATTTTATCGATACCTATATCATATCCTCCTGTCGGTTTTTGACCTCTCGTAACGATGACATATATCTTGTCATTGAAGCAGCATGCAAGAGCTCTCTCCAGTTGCTTGTATTCCGGTAGTATTTCGTTGGTAAGTTCAGTAGGAATCTGTTCTTCGGCTAATACTTTGTATTCCACATAATCATCACCTTTAATGAAAAAATTATATATAAATAGTGATGCAATTATAACTAATACCACAATCAATATTATAATCATGGTTCTTTTCGATGGGCGTTGGAATTTAAATTTAATATTAAGCTTCTTCAAATATCAACTCACTCCTTTATAGGTTGTTCAATCAATCACTATATTCATATTCGGATGTGAGTTTGATTATTCTTTATTTAATTATTTCATTTACTGCTTTTACAATTTCTTCGGCGGTAATCAGATATTTCTTCATCAGCTCATCAGGCTTACCTGATTCTCCAAAAGTATCCAGGATACCGACCATCTTCATTTTTGCAGGATAATTCTTTGCCAATACTTCAGCCACAGCTGATCCTAATCCGCCTATAATATTATGCTCCTCTGCGGTAACGATAGCGCCGGTTTCCGATGCAGCTTTAATGATAATGTCTTCATCAATAGGCTTAATAGTATGCATATCTATGACTCTTGCGTTGATTCCTGTTTCTTCAAGAGTTTTAGCTGCGGTCAACGCTTCATGAACCATAACTCCGGTAGCAATTATAGTAACATCGGAACCTTCTTTAATGCAAATACCTTTTCCTATCTCATAATTCAAGGAATCATCCTCATAAATGACAGGTACCGCCACTCTTCCCAGTCTTACATATACCGGTCCTTTATACTCCGCTGCTGCATACACGGCTTTTTTTGCTGAAACAGCATCCGATGGATTCAAAACAATCATATTTGGAATAGCCCTCATAAGTGCGATATCCTCTATAGCTTGATGGCTGCCCCCATCTTCCCCGACTGTAATTCCTGCATGGGTTGCGCATACTTTTACATTTAATACAGGATAACAAATTGCATTTCGTATGATCTCAAAAGCTCTGCCAGCCGCAAACATCGCAAATGTGCTTGCAAACACTGTTTTTCCGGCAGCAGCTAATCCTGCGGCAGTTCCGAATAAATTCTGCTCAGCTATACCCATATTAAAAAATCTGTCACTGAATTTTTTAGCAAAGCTTGCTGTCATTGTCGATTTTGAAAGGTCTGCATCCAATACAACTATATCAGGATTCTTTTCTCCCAAAGATACCAATGCTTCTCCATATGCTTGTCTTGTAGCTATTTTATCTGACATCTGCGTCACCTCCAAGTTCCGATATTGCTGCTTCCATTTGTTCATTGTTAGGTGCTTTACCGTGCCAATCTGCCACACCTTCCATAAAGGAAACACCTTTTCCCTTAATTGTCTTTGCGATAATGATGGTCGGTTTGCCTTTAACGGTTTCAGCTGCATCTAAAGCACTGATAATTTGTCCGAAATCATGTCCGTCAATTTCTATAACATGCCATCCGAAGCTCTCCCATTTTTCCTTTACAGGATTTACATTCATTACTTCTTCATTGGCTCCGTCGATCTGAAGTCCGTTATGATCCATTATGGCAGTTAAGTTATCTAATTTATAGTGGGATGCGCTCATAGCAGCTTCCCACACAATACCTTCCTGTATTTCTCCGTCTCCCAAAAGAGCATATATCCTGTTCTTTTTCTTGTCCAGCTTGCTTGCCAAGGCCATACCGATACATGTTGAAAATCCCTGACCTAAAGAGCCGGTGGACATTTCTACTCCGGGAACTTTTTTCTTATCAGGATGTCCCTGCAGAATGGACCCTATTTTTCTGAAAGTAGGGAGCAGGGATTTTTCAAAATATCCCTTTTCTGCAAGGGTACTGTACAGGACCGGTGAAGCATGTCCTTTTGACAATACGAATATATCTCTGTCAGGATCTTTAGGATTATTAGGGTCAACCTTCATTTTATAAAAATAAAGAACTGTCAATATTTCCACAGCGGAAAGTGAACCACCCGGGTGACCGGAACCCGCTGCATGAGTAGCTGTAATTATATCTTTTCGTATTCTGTTTGCAATGGTTTTTAAGTCATTGTAATCTGTGAGCATTTTATACCTCCTAATATTGGTTTATAGTTTATGGTGTAAAGTGTATAGGAATTTACCTTCGTTGAACGATAGTTGAGCAATAGTTCAGCAATAGTTGAACAATAGTTATTAATTTAAGATTTATGATTAAATAAGTGGTTAGTAATTAGTAATTAGTGATTAGTGGTTAGTGAATGTAGAAATTTGCT
>JAAYPU010000021.1 GCA_012519645.1 Clostridiales bacterium
ATATTTGAAAAGCAATAAATGAAGTTTTCTGACCTAAATAAATTAATTGATAGAATAATAATATGAGGAGGGTTTAAACATGAAAGAAATAGTAGGGATGAATTTTTCAGGGCAAGTAGTTATATATCAGCTTCAGATGGTAAAGAATGATGGTGAAAGCTACCAGGACTTTTTGGACAATGTTAACAGCAATGTGAATTTTGATCCTAGGGATAAGGATGCTCTTATGGCTCTTGATTTTTCAACCTTAGGAAATGAGGCCAAAATGGAAGCATGTGATGCTGTTGAAAATAGCAATCTGAACGCAAATGACATCATTAAGGATCATAACACAATAGTTACGCTTCAGCTGATGGCTGAGGACGCAAATGATAAAATAACCATAAGCAAAATCATGGACATAAGAAAGAACAAGTTTATTGAGCCAATCATGAAAATGAGAAAAATCGCTGGTGTTAAGACCCTGCATGGCGTAAAGCTGGTTGAGCTGCTTGAAATTGTTAAAAATATTAAAATCGAAGCAAGTTGAATGAACTTGCAGAGTATATGCAAAATGGTGATGAACTAAGCATTAAGAGGATATATTCTTTGTTTCCTGAAATAAATCCTAAAACAGTTTCTTGGAGGGTACATAGATTAGTACAACAGGGGAAACTTTACAAGACAGGGCATGGATATTATGCTTTAACAAAGATAGATGAACATAACGCTGCGGGATATGATTATTTGCAAAAGAAATCTCAGGGAATTTATGATATGGTAATAGATTATGGATATAATTTTTATATTACCGGTTTGGATTCCTTGATTGGCGAAATGCTTCATATGCCTGAAAAGTATCCGATACTTTTAGTAATAGAGGAAGTAGGAATTAAAGAAATACAAGAAATTTTAAGCGAAAAAGGATTATTCGTATTGACAGAAAAAGATTGAGATATTATAGGAAAGACTACAATAAAGAATAAATTTGACATTCTTATTTTAAAAGGTAAGGATTTTTCATTATCGAATGATCATATTGCACAAAAAGAAAAAGGATTCGTTGACTTGTATTATGCTGTCACTCGAATGGAATATGGAATTTCAATACCTGAATTATCACGAATTTATCGTAATATGAAAAGAAATAACTCCATAGCAATTACAAAAATAAAAAAATCAGCAAAGGACAGAGTGAATATTCCGGTGCAGATGACATCATCTGTCCGCACCCCCAGTGGTAAAGAAATTCATTGACATTCAGATCTGGATCATTTAAGAAGGTCATTATTGCAAGGTATACTCCGTATGTTCAGTATACTGAAGGCTTCCTAATTAGAGATGTTTTTGAATTTCTTCTTAATTCAAATAAATGGACTGCTGAGAATGAAGAATAAGTGTTGTTTCCGGCACAAAGACTGATCAAAATCCTGCAGATAATTTATGCTAAAATTGAATAGGATCTGACTAAAGGAGGCTATGAAATATGGGCAAAAAAGTGGACAACTCAAAAGCTCAATATCTTCTGGTAGAAAGGGCATTTGAAATATTAAATAAACTAAAAGAGAATACAGATGAAACAAAGACATTAACACAAGCTGAAATTCTTAAAATAATTAGTACAACGAAAAATGCGAGGACGCTTTCGAGTACTATAGATAAAATGCTTAGTGCATTAAACCCGCCAGAGTACGATGGAGAGAATTCGGATGAGTTTCGAATTCAATATAAGGGCTGGGATCAGAACATTATGTTAAAGCGTTTAGACCTGAAAGAAGAAAAATTGGAAGGGAAAATAAGTACAAAACTTCCTTCAATTACAGACCTCCGATTTGTGCATGATTTTACATTTGATGAATTGGATTCTGTAATAGAAGGAATTTATTTTAGTAAAACCATAAATGATGGGCAAAGAGAAAGACTAGTGAAGAAAATAGTGAATCTATCCAGCAAAAATTATAAAAGCAAATATATTGATTCAAATGGAAAACTTAGAAATAATATTGAAGGCATTCAAGAAAACTTATTTACGAAGAAATCTGAATTAACACAAAATATAAATATAATCCAGCAGGCAATGAAGGATAATGTAAAGATTTCATTTTACTTTAATGGCTATAATGCAGATAAAAAATTAGAACCAGCTAAAGACAAATTTGGTAAGAACAAAGAGTATGTCGTAAGTCCATATCATATAGTTGCTTATAATGGAAAGTATTATTTAATTGCAAATACTGATCCATATGAAAATGTATCTATTTATCGCATAGACCTAATGTCAGCTGTAAACAAAAAAGGAATGGATACAGGTAATAGCAAAGAAATAGCTCGCAGAAAACCAGTTCGAGATATAAAAGGATTATCTGAGCCGTGGGATGCAAGTGCTTTCATAAGTGCTCATTTAAATATGTTTTATGATGAGCCTCAGACTATCCGTTTAAAGATTAGAAATGACCGTTATACAATATTGCATGATTGGTTCGGAGAGAGATATGAATTTAAGGGAAAGGTTGATGCTGAGTATGATGAAGTGACTGTTGTATGTAGTCCTGAAGCTATGGTATATTGGGCAATGCAATATAGTGATTATGTTGAGGTAATCGGGCCAAGGGATGTACGTAAAAAAATTGCAAAGAAGTGTAAAGAACTTGGAGATAGATATGAAAGATGTATATAGTTGATGAAGTGATAAATTAAAAAGCTCCTCAAGAAAACAAAAAATCTTTCTTAAATTGCAATATTAAATGCAACACTTTTTAAAGAAACCCGATGATATTTATCATTCCAACCTTAACCGTTCTTCAACAGGCGGGC
>JAAYPU010000235.1 GCA_012519645.1 Clostridiales bacterium
AGAATGTCGCAGTGACCCCGTCTGCACAGCAGAGGCTTTTTATCGAAGAACAGCTCAAAGAAAACAACAAAGCCCTTGCGAAAGCAGAAAACGACCTCTCCGCATTTTTGAAGGACACCGGCATGAGTTCTCCAAGCGGGACACCCTCAGACATTGGATCACTGGGATCGCTCCAGGCCCGCATGGTCGCAAAAGAGATAGAGATCAAAGCGGCAAGAAGATTTGCCACAGACGCCAACCCAAAGCTTAAGCAGCTTCAGGCAGAATACAACGCCATTAAAAAGCAGTTTGAGGCAAACAAGGGAATGCTCAATGCTTCATCGGGAACAGGGGAGATAAAAAACATCACCGAATCCTCGCTTCAGTACGCAGCCCTCTTCCGCGAGTACAAATTCAGGGAGAGCCTCGTCACCATACTCCTAAGGCAATACGAAACCGCAAAGATAAGAGAGGCCCAGGATCCCGTAGTGATCCAGCTCCTCAGCCCCCCGACCATCCCGGAGATAAGGTCAAAACCACAGAGAAAAAAGATCGTAGTCCTGGCGACCTTATTAGGCGGCTTCCTCGCAGTATTTGCAGCCTTTATAAGGCATTTCCTTAGCCTGTCGGCAAAAGATCCGGAAGTGGCATCAAAGATCGAGTTTCTAAAAAAGGCGATAACTTCAGATCTGGGTAAGTTCAGACGAAGTGAAAGAAGTAAGAAATAACGGTTTGCAGACTCTTTTCCCGATATTTTTAGGTTTTTAGTGCTTGATCGCACAAAATGGGCCTTTGGTTTCTGTCGTGCTTTCAATGCTTGTTTGGGACTATCCAAATTTTTTAAAACCTTATCGCGGTTTTTAAAACCGCACTTTCCTAGGCGTTCCTTGCCTCTTCCCGCCGGCTGTGCCAGCGCTTCCCGGGGCAAGTCCCTCGCCGCACTTCTCAAATGTTTACAGCCTTCCTTGGTCCTATTTATGTTTTGTTATCGGTATCAAGGCCCCATCTTCTTTTTTTGCATAAATGACCATCTCAAGCCCTAAATTGTTAAGAAATCGTCTTAATGTCCTTATTTCTAAATTTTGATTTTTTTCAATTTTTGAAACTTGAGACTGTGTTATCTGCATTTTTCCTGCAAGTTCTTTCTGAGAAACTCTAAATTGCCTGCGCAGCTGCTCAAGTTTGAGTTCTGTATACATTTCTCTTGCTTTTTCTTGAATTGTTGTCTGTTCTTCCTCAGCAAGCTTTTCTTCATATTCATCTGAAGATATAAATCCTTCAGGCATTTTTAAAGATCTATCATCAGTAAATATATGATTTTTATCCATCAGTACTGTTTCCATAAATACTCCCCCTCACATAACAAGGTCCTCTGCCCTATTTGGAATCTATCTTTAGCCATTTGCTCCATTCTCTCTCCGCTATCGCGATGTTTTTTTCATACCACAGCTTGTCGTTAGTCTTATCTCCGCCTGTCAGTATAATTGCGCGTCGCAGCGGGTCAAAAGCGTATAGGATTCGAATTTTCCTGCCATTTAATACTTTTCTGAGTTCACGTAAACTATGAATTTTTGAACCCTTCACCGGTTTTGAATATGAGCCGGCAAGAGCCTCTCCATGCTCCCTTAATAATCGGATAAACGCGAGTATACTGGTGCGATCATCAGCAGATAAAGAATTAAGCCATGTTACAAAACTTGAAGAATAAATGACCTTGCATTGATCTTCAGCCATCCCTTTTCCTCCGGAAAGAATATCCTCTTTGTAGAATATTCATTTAAATGAATATTATCTGTTTTTATGTGAAGTGTCAAGGAGCAAAGGCTAGCCATCTTATCGCTCCCTTGATCACTGCTCTTTGACACATGAAGGTCTGCCCAGAATTATCTTTAACAAGGACTTGATCATTCCGCCACTTATCCACATTTTGTCAAATGTGTAGGTCTGACCCCAACGTCACTCTGATGGATTTTTTCAGTAGTTTCGTTCCAGTCAACCAGACCATCCTCCGGTCTTCTGACCAGGAGGTAGGTTGCTTTACTTTCATCCTGCTTGGTCCTATTGACATTTCCATTAATAATTTGGTTCAGGACATTTTGGGTCATTCTTGAAAGTGCGGCAAGCAATTTTTTTGCCACGTCTTCTGCATAATCAGTATCTTCAATGATGTAGGGTTCTTGAGCAATGATATCTCCGGAATCTATGCCATTATCGATAAAAAACATCGTGCACTTAGTCTCCCTTATCCCTAGCAACATTTGCCATACCATTGCAGCCCTGCCCCTGAACATTGGCAAGGGAGTTGGGTGGAAACCAATTACTCCCTTTGAAGCTGCATTGAGTATCTCGTCACTTATTAACTGGGAAAGACCAATAACAAATATATAGTCAGGCTTTATTCCTTTTATTATGTCAATGTTGCTTTGTTCGTTTATCTTTTTAAATTTAGTAAATGATATGTTGTTCTGTTCAGCAATATTATGTATAGGATAGTATCCAGATACATTTTCAGAATATTTTTCATCCAATGAAAAGACCATTTCAAGAGGGAATGAAGATAATATCATTTCTTCTAAGACGGCCTTTGTTGAACCAACTGAACCTATCAATATATTTTTCATTGTTTACCTCTGCTTAATGGTAGTATTTTTCCATATTATTTTGTCGGTACTTTTTTGAAATTATCTTCTCCGAACAATACAACTAAAATTGTTTTTATTAAAATTTTGATGTCGAGTAAAAATGTATAGCTGTCAACATATTTGACATCATAAATAATCCTCTCTTCCCAGGTTAAAGCAGTATTACCATTCACCTGGGCAAGTCCAGTCATTCCCGGACGTACTCTCAATCTTCTTTTCTGAAAATCGTCATATTTGATGACTTGATTCATTATTGTTGGTCTTGGACCAACCAAAGACATTTCACCTTTTAGTACATTGTAAAGTTGTATTGTCTCATCAAACTTTGTCCTTCTCAAAAAATTACCAACTGGACTGATACGTTTGCTGTCTTTTGAAAAATCAAAGTTATTTGTGGCATCTTCGTCAACTGACATTGTCCTAAATTTATAAATATTGAACAATTGTCCACCTTTACCTACCCTTTCCTGTTTAAAAAAAAGAGGCCCGGGCGAAGAACTTTTAACTAAGATCGAAATTACAATAAATAAAGGCAATAATAATATTAATCCCAAGCTGCTTACAAATATATCAAGGGTCCTTTTTAAAAACATTTGTAATTCTTTATTATTAACCATTATTCTATTCAAATAGTCCTTTTATTATCATGCATATCCTGTACAAATCACTGTCTGTCATTTTTGTATCGCTTGGGAGACAAACTCCGTTTTCAAAGAGTTTTTGGCTTACGTCTGTTCCGATAAAGTCATATTTCTCAAAAAAGGGCTGCATGTGCATCGGCTTCCATATCGGCCTTGATTCGATGTTTTCGGCTTCCAGTGCCTGCA
>JAAYPU010000236.1 GCA_012519645.1 Clostridiales bacterium
CTTCCTCATCTATTCCTGCATGGACAAATATTTGCTTTTCCGCCTCATAATATAGAGGTAAGCTTTTTAACCAATTGATTAATTCTTTGTGATTGGTTTTTATATCATCTTTTATTAGTTTTGATATTTTGAAACCAACCTCAATAGGATTATAATGTTCCAATTTTATTTTATATATTTTATCTTTTGTTTCCTCTGATATAAATGTATTTATGGTAGAAAAATCTTTATCTGCTCCTATCGATTCTATATTCCATACATCATTTTCTTTTGCTTCTAGAAATTCTAAAAACATGGTTTCATGATTTCCTTTTAAAGCTGCAACCTGGCCTGAATAGTTTTCCGTTAATTTTTTTATTCTATATAGTACTTTTGAACTTTCTGGTCCATACCCTATATAATCTCCGCAAAATATTAATTTGTTCTCTTTGTTCTCCAAATCTATTTTTCCTAGATTCTTCTCCATTGAATCATAATATCCATGTATATCACTCATAGCATAGATCCTACCCATATCTTACTCTCCTAAATCCAATATAATATATACTAATCTTATCAACCCTTCTCTTGCAGTTTACTGATATAAGTGTACATATTACCTTCATTATCCAAAAGCTATACTTCACTATCTACCCTCAGAATATCCGGTTCTTGCATGATTCTTTCCACTGCCTGCAGTTGTTTTTCGCTTAGTTCTGCAGTTGTTTTTCCTTCAAAAACAATTGCCCAATATGCCGTTTCGGTGATTCCACAGTTTCCACATGTTCTTGGACTTAGTACCCCAAACATACTAGGTGGGTATACGGCTCCCTCTCCCGGATAGTCCCAACCCTGCTCATAAGCTTCTTTTGATGTAAGTACTGCAATTGCACCACATGACTCGCATATGTGTTTGAAGGGCTTATCACCAAACCCTGCTATTTTTTTCTTTTCTTCATCCCCAAGACCTTTCTCAATAAGTGTTAACTTTGTGTTTTTATCAATGAGTTTTCTCTCAACTGGCTTATCAGACCAGTCCTGTATTCCTTTATCATTGACCACATAAACATGAGCAAATCCTTCGTTGATACTTGGTATTTCAATTTCTCGCATTTGTGACTTTATCCAGTCAATGCCTCTTTCTCTTTCTTCATCATTTTTCTGAATATTTTGCAGTAATCTCTCGTCTGATGGCTGCATAACATAAATATCAATCGGTTCATCTGTAACAGTCCTAAATGCTTCCAAATATTCTTTTCTCCGAGCAGCTTTATATAAAGTGTGTTCCATAATGACATCTTTACCTTGTGCAAGCAGCTCCAGCATATCCTTTTTGATCTGGTCATTTGCCAATTGGATAATGTTCCTATATTCTCCTAATGGCATAAGGCTCTTTTTTCTTTCCGCCATTAATTTTCTCTGATACTCACCAACACTCAAAATGAGACTGTCAGGAAAATTTTCTTTAATAAAGTATGTCTTTCCGGAATATGCTGTGCCCATAACTATTCTTACTGTCATTTTATCAATCCTCCAATCTATTCTGGCGTAACGCATCCATAAATGCTTCTTGTGATTCAATCCATATAATGTCGTCCAAGAGCAGTTCTTCTTCCTTCATAATAATTGGCTTATAAACATTTTGTTCATACGAAAATCTTCCGACTTTATAAAGAAATTTTTGGATGTCATCATCATCTATATTCGAAATTCGATATGCGTAGTCTTTTTTTCTGCCAAAATAAACAAGTACCAACCCCTGCTTTCTTTCAAGAAGCTCTGTTTCTATTCCGTTAAGAATCCGATTGAAACCTTATATAGGGAATATTTAGCATCAAGAAAAAGTCAACAGAACCCAATATGCTATCATCTATACTTTTCTTCGGATGAAATTCCAACAGATAGTATAATATTATTGCCGAAAATGCCATATCGATAAATTTTCACCCAAAATATTATAGTCGATTTCTCATCTTTATGTGTGAATTCGAAAAATTAAGGAGCCTAAAAGAATTTGAATAAATATCTTTACAATCTCTGGAACAGTATGTTGCGAACCAGACTTCTTTGATTTGTCAACTAACTGATCCTTTGCTATCTCAGAAATAACACTAATCCTCTATAGATAGCTTACATTCGGGCTTTTCTATCTCTTTTCTATTTTACCCTTGACAACAAAACTATGCACTCCAAATGCGTTTAGATTATGAAATCAATGTCGGTGTATGTAGAAATATATTCACTGCCCCAGAAATATGCGGGAACATATTCATAAATTGTTCATTGTCGAGAACACGTCAATCACTATAGCTACAATTTATATTTGTGATAAATCTAATAAATGATTCAACTATTTCATCGGTGTCTCCATAAAAATCTGCATCTTTGGGATTTAGTACCACATTCCCTGCAGGATTTTTTCCTATGTCTCCATTTCGACAAGACCCCGGATAACATACAGCAAATTTCTTTTCTACAAAATTTAGACCTATTCCTTTTTCGCTTGTAACTTTGTCATATTGTAGATCATTAAATATGCAATGAATGGAAGTAACATCATGATATATTCTCATAAAATTGAGTCTGTACCAAGCATCTTCATAGTAAAAAGTCAAATGGCTATAAAATCCAGAAGCACTGCCAAGTTTCCACACCAAATACAGGGTTCTATTATCGAAATTTGTTAATTTCTTTATTTTACTTGCTGTATTTACTTCATTTGCAGGATTTGGTAATCGTTCAAACTTTATTTTCGCATTGCTTTCATTTTTAAAATAACTTTCAAATGCTTTTCCCAATTCTTCCCGCTTTTCCGCATAAGATTTTGCTATTTCTTCTCTTAATTCAACTTTTCTTGGAAAAATGTGAAAATTGGACGTTTTATCATCATAACATTTAATTCTATACTCATCACCTAAATAAGTATCCACTTTTTCTGGGGAATCTTCGCTTTTTCTAACAAATACACTTCCTGGCAAAAAACCTGTTATCTTTTTTATCTCGTCTAAATTACTTGTCATGCTCATTCTTATATCCTCCTTTTTTCTATCAATAAATGTTATTTCTTTACTTTGTGGTCATCTCTTGACGTCAATATTAAAGTCTCCAAATGGGTTGCGATTGTGAGATTGATGTAGGTATCGGTAATAAACTTATCAACACATTCTATTTATTCTTTCAGCCTTTGTTCATAGCAAGAATCACAAAGTGTCAGAACCCGCCGTAAATCCATCATCGCCTTCTTTCTAATATCTTTTCCTCTATAACTTTTTCTGTTATGTATGCGATAGACATATCAGCAGTCATTTTCCCCAAAAGCACACCATATACTGCTGGTGTTAGCTTATCAAGTAACTCTGGGCAATACGCTGTCAAATAGTCCGCAGTCTCCACAGGTGCCACCTCATAGAAATCATAATTGATAATCGTGGTAATCGTGATATCGCAGCAATCATCCTCAGTCAAATAAATTCGCGGTGTATATAGTATATGCGGCTCATACAAAGTACCATCAGAACAACGCAGGAACACTCGTGCATTTATGAAGTTCAGAACGCGAAGCAGTTCATTGATATGCTCGCTTTCCCGGCAGATTTCCGCACCTAAAGCGGAATAATATACTCTTGCTTCCATCTCATCCTCATAGAACCAAATGCATGATTCTATGCACTTGTTTGGAGCAGTTATTGCATTGTATACCATAGTAATTTCTATGCAACCGTTATCAATAGATGAGATGTATCGTATATTGTGGGAATTAAGATAATCTGTTAATTTTTTATTGCTTCACGTTTTGTCATAATAATCCCGCCTCCTTTATTCCAGAATATATAAACCTTCATCAACAACAAATATGTCTCTAGATAGCTTATCCACTTTATTATTCTTGTCTTCTATTAGAGCTAGAACTATTAATCTATCCTCGCTATTCTTGCTCTCTATATTTTGTAGTACGTTATCTACACTCTTTATATTCACTTCTTGTGTCAACTCTGATATAAACCTCAGTTTAACAACCTCATCATGTTCTGGTTCGTTCATCTCTATCAACTCAACAGAAGCCGTTTTGCACTTTTCCATCAGGGCATCCAAAGAACCAGACTCAAGTACTAGTCCAGAGATATTATCACTAGTCATAACCCAAACGCAAGCCTTCTCATCCTAGTTTATATGAATCACTCTCTCATCCATATATAATTCTCCTTTGCTTTTAGATCATGTTGATAATGTCAACAAGAAATCTCGATTACACCATCCACCCTTTCTGCAAAGCAAGTCTTACCCCGTACCTGCGTAACTAGCTATTATAGCCATAATTTACACCCCGGTTCTATGCTTTTTACCACTATATGAAGATCTGAGACGTCTGAAATTACGCTAAGCCGTTTCAAGCTCCAGAAAATCTTCATATAATATCCGAACTCTGTCCAAGCACCAATCTAAATGGTAGTGACCGGCATACCAATTTTCATAATTAAGCCGGCTTTCTATAGCGTCCAGCCATTTTTCTGTAGACTTGTCCACGGTTCTCTGGTCAATATATGGAAGAAATGCCTCTCGTGGTTCATAGGGGAGTGGCACAGTATGTGAAAACACGTAATTTACACTCCATTGTACTTTCTCCAGCTGAGTCTCCACATATTCCCTAATCCATTCGTCTGGTTGTTCGGAGTCGAACCATGGCATTCCGTTTCTCAGACGATAATATTTATCAACACTATATGCTCCTCCAATAACTATTGCCTTTTTACCATCAAAATCATATATCTCTCCATCTTGTGCAAATAGAATATTGGGATAGTCCTCCTCGTAAAGAACAGTTCCGCCGTGCCACTGTTTTTCTTCATATCCTTGTATATTGGAAGGCCGCTCTTCATGATTGCCATGAATACAGAACAGCGTCACGGGCAACTGTACCAGTTCATCCTTAAGCTGCACGTCGCGATCATCCAAATGATAATTAATTCCGGCATCTCCAAGAATAATCATAATATCATCTTCTTGTGTTGTACCATATAGCTCGCAAAATTCTTCAATTCTATCAAAATCGCCATGCGTATCTCCGGTAATATAAATCATTCCGTCATCTCCATCTCCGAACTCTTTTTTTAAGAACCTTTTTAACGGATCTTTATTTTCATATCGCATACTCGCACAATATTTTAATTTATCAATATGTTTCTGTAATTCTTCGCCACTATTACTCTTTTCTATAAGCCTTTTATACACATAAAAATTATTACTCTTTGCAACACCATTCTCTTCTCCTATGTGTTTTTATTCTACTCTTCATATATAATCGTATCTGATGTCTCCTCTTCAGTTATAAGACTTTCTGCAATAATCCCTGTATTTACGTCTTCTGTTTCTAGATATTTAATAAATTGCTCTTTGTTTTTGTGGCTTAAAAGTATCGATTCCCTTGTCGGTCTTTTAATACAAATTATATCAAACTTTTCAATTCTTAATTCTCTTAACTCATCAAGCAGAGTTTTCGGATTCTGTATTTCCGGTCCTGATCTCATACCGTAAAGCCTCAAACCCAGTTCATCAGCAAATATTGCAGCTACACGGTCTTGTGCTTCCTTCTTCAGCTGAAGATTTTCTGAATTAACAAAATAGAATATCCTGTCAGTGTTTTCGCTAATTTCTTTAATATACTTACTTAACTCATGATTCATTATTAAATATGACCCCCCACAATTTAAAATAATTCCTTGCCTGGATTTATATGCTCTGCAACTTTTTAGCGATTTTGTAAGTTCGCATCTCAATAAGCTCTGATATAACTTGCATTTTTTCAAATATATCTGAGAACGAATCATTCGTAAAATCAATGTCTATAGTCATATTAAGCTTGTCATTTTCCAAGTATACGCCTTCTAATAGATAGAGTTTTTTAAATGCTTCAAAGGACTTTAAATATCGATAGTTGTTTGAGTACTTATTCCAGTTTTGCTCAATTTCGAATAATGACTTAATGGGGCTCTCCTTAAAGTTTCTGCACTTCATTTCCCATCCAAAACCCTTAGGTATAATCATGAAATTTCCAATTTTATGAGTTGATTCAATGTACTCTGATAATGATGGATTATTTATGATGAATTCATAATGGGCCATTACCTCTGTCTCAATCATCCAGCGATATCTAATTTTCCGCGCTTTATAATGTGTAAGCTTGTCATAATCAATCATATTAGCAATGCAATAGCTTTTAAAATTGTCTCTGTAGTAGACAAGATCATATTTATTAAACAGATTGCGTATGAGATTATGACTCGAAGCAAAAAATGTGTCTGGTTCTAAAAAATCCTTATCTATACTTTCGTCGTACCTGTTCAATTTTTTATAAATATTTTTTGCGGTGTTTGATCGGTCTCTATCAGAAAACTCCTTTTCTGTCTTTGATCTGTAGGTGTAAAATCGCACAAATGGATCAGCTATCAATTTTAATTCCGGGTGTTCCAGTAAAAGACTTTGTTCCAAATCATTAGTATTATCTTTTATCATAATACCCCTCTTTTATTTCAATCTTTGAAACCTTTCTTCATGCAACACTGCTTAGGGTTCGTTCTAAACTTAATTGCATGGTATTAAATTATCAAGGTTCGTCTACTTTCTACTTTAATCATATCAATGTCAATCTTTAAGTTCTTGCAGATTCCAAAGATTTTTTGTGGTTCATTGTAAAATGAAATGCAACAAGATGTAAAAAGTAGAACCACAGCGAGAAACCTAGTATGATATTAGTGTCGAACAAATACATACGGAGGTTATCGCTATGGCTCTTACTAAAAAGAATACCACACATAAGCGTACTTTTAAACACTTATCAGAATTTGACAGAGGCAAAATTAAAGCATTACTGGAAGAAGGTTTGTC
>JAAYPU010000237.1 GCA_012519645.1 Clostridiales bacterium
ATGAGAAATATTCAATTGCCGGAATAATAAATACTGATATCTGAACACGATAACTATCAAATATAACCTGAGAAAAACCTGTTTGGCAATTGACAATAGGTTGTCAGTCATTGTAAAGCAGATCGTTCAAATGATACAGGTAAAAGATAATGTCAGATTATTTGAAATTCAACAGTTCAAGCACGAATGCTTAAGAATATTTTTCAGAAAACACATGATCACGTGCAGAGTGTCTTTTAATGCAAGTGATGCTTTGACAAAAATAGATTGGAAAATGTGCCGATCGGGTGCAGCGGTGGTCAGAACTTGAAAAGAAGTAGACAAATGGAAATCCCCCGAAAAAAGGACTCGTGACTAAGCAGTTTTCTTCCGTTTGACAGATTGCTTTTCTGCTTGCGGGGAGGAATGCTACGAGGCCAATCTGCTCAAGTGCTAAAAATGGGGGGAAAGTATGAAGGTTATCAGCTTTGTCAAGCGGTGTCAGTCCGATGTGATTGAAAAAGTGTTCACTCCGTTCAGAAAAATATTGTATAAACCCCATGTCAGGGCTGCGATGCAACTGTAAAAAAACAGTGAACGTGTGTGTTAAAGTTGCACCACAGGCTTTTAGTCGAGCCGTAACTTGCCGCTTGTAAATTTGCAACTTGCTGCTTCTGACTTGCAACTTGTGACTTTTCTATGGTCTCCGTACGTAGCTCGTAATTAAAGAAACCATTTTGAAACATCTTGCCCAAAAAATGCTGTAATTGTATCATTGATAGAAAAACAATTTACAGAACAAGAAATAAAATGGAGCGCGTAAAGGTATGAAGTTGACTAAAACATTATTACTGATTTTCGGTATTTTATTGAATTTTAATTGCGGGGAAGATGGAGCACCTAATCAGACATCGCTGGAATCCGAAGATGGTACTTCCAGAATCATTGCCCGATATAAGGTAGAGAGTGATGGCTATTTTTATTATAATCCTCCGACTCTGGTCAACGGCTACATCTATATCGGAACCTCATCAAAACTCGAAACAGATGCTCTGGCTACTGATAATTGCTTTATCAAGCTTGATATTAACACTAATCTATGTTGGAAATATCGTTTGGGGAAGAACGAAGTGCGCGGTGCTGCAGTGGTTGACAGTAAGGGGAATGTCTATTTTGTGGTGGTTGAAGGAAGAGGTACATGGGAAGATGCATATAAACAGGCTGAGACATACCTCTACAAGTTAGATTCTGAAGGACAATTTAAGTGGAAAGTAAATCTTGCCACAGCCGGACAAATTTACCATATGGGGATGGTTAACCCTGCGATTGATGAAAATGACATCATCTATGTCGGTGGTGATAAGCTGTATGCCATTGATCCGGAAGATGGAAAGTTTAAATGGGAATATCCTGAGGGAGAGGCAAAGATGGTCTTTACAAATGCTCCGATAATTGATTCTGATAGAAATGTTTATTTTATTGCCAACAATAAAACTGAAGGTGAAAACGAGGTTTACAGCCTTAAGGATGGTACACTAAATTGGAAATGTCGTTTGGAGAAAGGTTTTACCTTATCCTCACCGGCCTTTAATGTTGAGGGGAACGAGTTAATAGCAGCCTCGGGCCAAACAATATACTGGATTGATCTGAAAAATGGAAATATTAAAAGAAAGTACACACCGGAAGGTATTACAGGTGAATTGCGTGGCAGTCCGGCTGTTGATGGAGCTAACAATGTTTTTGTTGGTGAGAAATCTAACACTAACTCCATCTTTTTTGCGATAAAAGCCGATGGTACAGGATTACTCTGGTCAAAGAAAATCGGAGCGGATTTGTATTCCTCACCGGCACTTGGAGATGACGGTCTTATATATACTGCTTCAGAAGATACAAGAGATGGGGACAAGGGAAAAGGCAACCGGTTTCACGCAATAAATAAAACAACGGGAGAAACGGTGTGGGCACTTAAACTGGAGATGGATGTGACCTGGGGTTCTGCAGTGATTGATGAGAATGGATACATTTATATAGGTGATATGAAGGGATATTTTTACAAAATAAAATCAGACTGTTCCGGATTAGATCCTCACGCTGCCTGGCCAAGGTTCCGTGGAAGTAACGAAGGTACTGGAAGAAAAATGGGTAAATAAAAGGGTGAGAATAATATTGCAAAAATTCAGTTTTTTTTGGTAATATCACCTGTTTTGACCCTTGCATCTATAAACCCTTTTAAATTATCTTAGTATTATGTTCTGTTAATATCTTTGTGTAAATAAGTTCGGAAA
>JAAYPU010000238.1 GCA_012519645.1 Clostridiales bacterium
ATTTCATTAGGTATAATGTGTTGTATGGCAGGTTTTGTTATAGGGAGCATTAGTTCGAGTTCAAATATTAGCAGTGAATGGTTATGGACGTTTTGGGCGATAGCAATAACATATCAAGGAATAGAAGCTGATGACATATTACCATAATTACTATATCCAATAAAGGTTAAGCAGGATTTCAACGGCTAAGGCACTGATTGTAAAAATTGGCAAATAGGTTAACGATTATTTGAACAAAGTCATTATTAGAGAAAGAAAAGAAAAGTTTATTAGTTGTACTAAAGAATATATAAATGAAACTGATTATACGATTTCAAACGGTAATGTTCCGTAGAATCTTTCTGAAGGAATAACTACTTCATTACTGAAAAGGAGCTGAATGAATTGAAGACTAAGAAGAATATTGGCATTTTTACACTTAATGGGTATGAAAATTATGGCAATAGATTGCAAAATTATGCTTTACAAGAAACTATTAAAAATTTAGGATTCGAAGTAGAGACCATACTTGTTCACAGAAAAAGTGGCGATAATATAACAAATAAAATCAAAAAAAGTTTATCGTCTGGAGAAGTTTTTGGTAAAGTTATAAGGAGAATTAATAGACAATTCAACAAGCGATATTTGAAAATAAGGAAAGAAGAATTCTTGGCATTCACGGAAAAATATATAAAAGAAGTTGATTATTCATTATCAATCAATAATACTCCGAATGATTTAAATGAAAAATATGATTATTTCATTACAGGAAGCGATCAAGTATGGAATCCAAACAATTTACATGGAACATCTTTCTTTTTTTTAACGTTTGCTCAAAAAGAAAAGAGAATAGCGTATGCACCTAGCTTTGGTGTATCAGAAATCGATGATATATTTATTTCTGATTACAAGAAATGGTTATCCGGTATGCATAAATTGTCTGTGAGAGAAGATGATGGTGCAAAAATAATCAGAATGTTAACGGGCAAAGATGTTCCTGTTCATATCGACCCAACATTACTACTAAATAAAGAAGAATGGTTGGAAATTTCAAAGCAAGCTAAGAACAAACCCATAAGAAATTATTTAGTTACCTATTTTTTAGGTGGTATGCCTAAAGAACATAAAAAGAATATTTATAAAATAGCTAAAATGAAAGGACTAGATATTATCAATCTAGGTGTTCTTGATGAAAAGGATACTTATGTAGCTGGGCCTAGTGAATTTATTGATTATATTTAAGATGCGAGTATGATCTGTACAGATTCCTTTCATGGTGCAGTATTCTCTATTTTGTTTGAAAAACCTTTTATTGTATATGAACGTAAAGGAAAGGTCTCCATGTATTCCAGGATTAACACATTGCTAAATAAATTTAATTTAAATACAAGGAGAGCCGAAAATATATCCTGGGACGTAGATTTCTTTAACGTTGACTTTTCATATGCGCGTAAAGTATTAAAAAATGAAAGAGAAAAATCGATTAATTATTTAAGGGATGCATTAAATTTGGAGGAAAAGTCGTAGAATGAAAGTAAATCAACTTAAGGCAGGTGCTGCCTTATCATATATATCGATGGGACTAGGTTATGTAGTCTCCATAATTTATACTCCAATAATGCTGAGGTTATTGGGTCAAAGTGAATATGGTCTTTATAACTTAGTAGCA
>JAAYPU010000239.1 GCA_012519645.1 Clostridiales bacterium
ATTTTATCATTATCTTTCAGTTGTCAGTTTTCAGTTTTTAGTTAAAAATAAAGATTTTGTATTTTTCAAATACAAAATCTTTCTAAAATCTTAGTTATTAGTTCTCAAGACCTGAGCCCAGACCTGCTCCGGACTCCGGACTATTGCTCAACTATTGCTCAACTATTGTTTCACTAACGTTACTTATACCGGTAGTTTACAGTTTTCCGGATTTTTAAAGAAGTCTTTTTGCTCTGATAATATCTCTTCCAGTACGGGATTAACAAGCGGCACTGAAGATCCTCCAAAAGGTATTAATGCGCCACCGCGGCATAGCTTCAAAACCTTATCTGTTACAATAGCTTTTGCTTCTTCCTTAGTAATGCCCGGTTTTTTTAATTCCTCCCAGTCCATTCCACCTGTCAATACCAAACGATCTCCATAATTTTTAATAATATTTTCTATATCATTTATTGTCTGGGCAGATGACCAATGGTCGATACCGGCTTCTACCATGGATGGAATTAAGCTTTCTACCTTACCGCAGCTATGGAATCTCAAGAATACATCTTTTTCTTTGGCAAAAGCTACAATTCTTTTTATATGAGGTGCTAAAAGCTCTTCCCATGTATCTGCTCCAAAGAAAGCATTTGTATGATGTCCCCAATCGTCATGAAGCTCTATCTGGTCTACAGGAAAATGTGTAACTAATTTATCCATCAGCTTAATTTTATGATCAGCTACCGCACCAAAAAATTCATATGTAGCTTCCGGTTCTAATAATAGAGCACAGCACGCTTCCTCCATACCCATTAAAGCATGCAGTCTTTCAAACATGCCGTTTAATAAAGTAATAGTGCAAAGTTTTTGGGGATCAAATTTATCTTTATCCCTTTCTGCAATTGCTGCCCAATCTATTGCATCTAAATCAGGAAATTTTACGACTTCTTTCCATTGAGTAATATCTTCTAATAAAGGCGGATATTCATGACTCCCCATCGACGCACCCGCATGAGGCTGAAATGTCCAATGTATACCAAACCAGTCATAACCTGTGCCGCCAAGCTTTTGGGCTATGGACCCATCGCCCGGCGCCCTCTCTGCTACTTCGGGAGGTAAATAGGAAATGGTATCTTTGAGCAGATTCGGAATCCTTTCCGGTATTTGATGTTTCAGGACACGTATCATATTTTCTTTTGGTGTTAATTCTGCCATAATAATACTCCTTATGTGATCTATTGGTAAAATTCTTCTACTGCTTTAAAGAAGGCATCGATGTTATCCCAGCTTGAAAGCGGCGGGATATCGCAGCCTGATGAAATAACAAAGTTTGAATAATCCTTACATTCATTCATTACTCGAAGTGTTTCTTCCCTTACAGACTCCGGCGTACCGTTTCTGAATTGACGTGCCGGATCCACATTGCCCATTGCAATAGTATCTTCCGGAACTTTTTTCATAACTTCAGCCATACTGACTGCATTTCCGAAATGATAAGCAGAAGCACCTATTTCTAATATGGAATCCATAAGATGCAGCACATTATTTCCGCAATTATGATAAATAACAATGAAATTTTCATCTTGGACAGTATTTACAATTTCTTTAACATATGCCGAAGAGAAATCGCCTATTAGATCCGGAGATAATATACCGGCTAATGGTTCCGCAATGACAACGCCATTAGCACCTACATTTTTATATTCCTTAATATATTTGATCAAAAATTCAGTTACTTTACGTAAGGTATTATGTACCATTTCCGGTTCCACATAACAATTTACCATGATTTCAGTTACATCCATGAGTCTTCCAGCTAATGAAAAAGGTCCGATAACACCTGCAAATACAGGTTTGTTATCAATAAGATCCACGGCTTTTTTTATAGCTTCGATGTAGAGTCCTGTACGCCCGTCTCCTACAGCAGGAACCTTAATGTTCTCAACATCTTCAGGTGTTTCTATTATTCTTCCGATAACAGTAGGAACCTCATCATCGGAAAAATTTACCTTCGAACCGAAGGCTTCCGCCTCTACAGACAGATCCATCATACTGACAGATGCAGCGGAATCCACTCTATCAGCCACAAGCTTCATAGCCTGTGCTTGTGTATCACTATTTGATATTAATTCTTTTACTGTAATACCCAATAACTGTATTGCCGGAAAAGAAAGAACCGGCATCGCTTTTTTAACTTTGCTTATGCGCATATCTTCCAGCCATTTATACATATTTCTTTTCATTAATATATCCCCTTCCTTTCAAATCATTATAAGCAAAAACTATAGGCGGCTTCTGCAGCCGATGCAGCATCCTCAGTATAACAATCCGCACCGATAGATTCACAGAAGGCTTGAGTGATTGGAGCTCCGCCTACCATGATTTTTACTTTATCTCTAAGTCCTTTTTCTGCTATAATATCAACTACATTTTTCATTTCATTCATTGTTGTTGTAAGGAGTGCAGAGCAGCATACAATACTTGCATCGTTTTCTATGATACCCTCAACAAATTTTTCAGGAGGTACATCCACACCTAAATCTATTACCTTTAAGCCTTTGCCTTCTATCATCATTTTAACCAGATTTTTACCGATATCATGCAAATCGCCTTTTACTGTTCCGATTATTGCTGTTCCGACAGGTTCAACTCCTGAAGCTACCAAATGCGGCTTTAAAACCTCTACGCCTGCATTCATTGCTCTGGCTGCTATCAAAACCTGAGGTACGAAAACTTCATTTCGTTTAAATTTCCCTCCGATAACATCCATACCTTGCAGCATACCTTCTTCCAGAATTGTTTTAGGTTCAATGCCTTCTTCTAAAGCTTTTTGCACAAGCTCTTTGACCATTGGCACTCTTCCCTGTTGTAAATATGTACTGATTTCCTGTAAAATACTCATTTTTGCAAGCTCCCTTCATTAACTAAACTTCTTATTATTATCCTTAATATATAATTTTTCATTCTTTAGATATATCAATATTTTTAGAATTTTTGTACTTTATTTTTAAGTCATCTATTATTTTTATGTAAAAAAATAAAGCATAAAGAAAATTTCTTAGCTTCATTTAAATCCTGAAGATCTAAATGCTAGCCTCTGCGATAAAAAATAAAAATCCTTCTACTTGAAGGATTTTTAACATTAGATTTTTATTTCGAATCGTAATAATAACTATTTTTTTATGAACAAAAACTATAAGCTACATCTGCAGCCGACGCAGCATCCTCTGCATATGCATCAGCACCGATAGATTCACAGAAGGCTTGAGTGATTGGAGCTCCGCCTACCATAATCTTCACTTTATCTCTCAGCCCTTTTTCTTTTATGGCATCAACTACATTTTTCATCTCATTCATTGTTGTTGTAAGAAGTGCAGAGCAGCATACAATACTTGCATTGTTTTCCATGATACCCTCAACAAATTTTTCAGGAGGTACATCCACACCTAAATCTATTACCTTTAAGCCTTTGCCTTCTATCATCATTTTAACCAGATTTTTACCGATATCATGCAAATCGCC
>JAAYPU010000240.1 GCA_012519645.1 Clostridiales bacterium
GACAACTGATAACTGATCTTAGCTCGCCCTATTTGTGAAACAAATATCCGGCGAACTTATGCAAGGAAATCATGAATTTTATTTATAGATTTCTACTGCCAACTGAAAGATAATGTAGAAATTTTGCTATATGGGCAAAATTTCTTCCTTAAATCATAAATCTTAAATCTTAAATCATAAATTCACATTGCTCCGAAGGAGCATGTTTGCATTTTGGTCTCAGGTCTATGGGAACTAAGAACTAAGAACTAAGAGTTAAGGAAGATTTTGTGTTTTGAAAACACAAAATCTACATTCAAATAACTGAGAACTGATAACTGCCAACTGAAAGATAAGGAAGGAATTTGCCAGAGCAAATTCCCACATTATCTATTAGTTCTTAGTTTTTAGTTCTTAGTTATCCCAGATTTTACTTTTTCTCGTCGTACTTTAACACTGCAGTAAACGCTTCCTGCGGTACTTCCACCTCACCAAACTGACGCATATGCTTTTTGCCTTCTTTTTGTTTTTCTAACAGCTTTTTTTTACGCGAAATATCTCCGCCATAGCATTTTGCTAATACATCTTTTCTTAAGGGTTTCACTGTCTCTCTTGCTATGACCTTCGTGCCGACAGATGCTTGAATAGGTACCGCAAAAAGATGCCGCGGAATTACTTCCTTAAGCTTTTCACAAACAAACTTTCCGCGCTGCTGTGCCTTAGACTCATGAACGATCATAGAAAATGCGTCTACTAATTCCTTATTTAACAAGATATCCAATTTTACCAATTTAGATCTTTCATAACCCTTTAATTCATAATCTAACGAGCCATAGCCTCTTGTCTTGGATTTTAGCGCATCAAAAAAGTCATATATTACTTCATTCAAAGGCATGTCATAATGCAACGTAACCCTTTTGGCATCTAAATAAGCCATGTTTTTCATTGTACCGCGCCGCTCCTGGCACAGCTCCATTATACTTCCCACATATTCATTAGGAACCATAATATTCGCTTCAACTATTGGTTCTTCTATATAGGCTATTTGCGTAGCCGGCGGTAAATTTGTGGGGTTTTGGATCATTTCAACAGTTCCGTCTGTTTTTGTCACTCTATATATAACACTTGGCGAAGTTGCAATGATTGCCAAATCAAATTCTCTTTCAAGCCTCTCTTGAATGATCTCCATATGCAGCAAGCCTAAAAAACCGCATCTAAAGCCAAAGCCAAGAGCGTTTGAAGTTTCCGGCTCAAATACAAGTGCGGCATCATTCACCTGAAGCTTTTCTAATGCATCTTTTACATTTTCATACTTTTCGCCCTCAGCCGGATAGACCCCACAGTATACCATTGGTACCACTTTTTTATAACCCGGCAGGGGTTTGTCCGTCGGGCGGTCAGAATGAGTAATTGTATCCCCAACGCGTGCATCAGCCACTTGTTTGATACTTGCAGTAATGTAACCTACATCACCTGCTTTCAGAATATCGACCTGCGTGGCTCCCGGAGAGAAAACACCAACCTCAGTTACTTCATAGATTTTTTTAGATGCCATCATTTTAATTTTGTCGCCTTTTTTAACTTTGCCGTCAAAAACCCGGATATATACTACAACACCTTTGTAATTATCATAAATGGAATCAAAAATCAGCGCTTTTAAAGGCAGCTCATCATCACCGGAAGGAGATGGTATTTTATGCACAATTGCTTCCAGCACGTCCTCAATATTTAATCCTTCTTTAGCAGATACCAAAGGGGCATCGTGTGCATCTATACCTAAAATATCTTCGATTTCTTCCTTTATTTCATCAGGTCTGGCACTTGGTAAGTCAATTTTGTTAATAACAGGTACGATCTCCAAATCTTCTTCCAGTGCAAGATATACATTGGCAAGTGTCTGAGCTTCCACTCCTTGAGTGGCATCTACTACAAGAATAGCACCCTCACACGCCGCAAGACTTCTTGATACCTCATAAGTAAAATCCACATGCCCCGGGGTGTCTATAAGGTTAAAAATATAATCATTTCCGTCCTTTGCCTTGTATGTCATTCTTGTTGTCTGAAGCTTAATAGTGATCCCTCTCTCACGTTCAAGGTCCATATTATCCAAAAACTGTTCTTTCATATCCCGTTGTGATACGAGTCCTGTTTTCTCGATAATTCTGTCAGCAAGAGTCGATTTACCGTGATCTATATGTGCAATTATACTAAAATTTCTGATATTATTTTGATGCATGTTTTTCCTCCGCTCAATATAACCTAAATAAGATTGATTGATCTGAATACTCATAGTCTGACATATTATAACATAATAAATTTGACATAAAAAGTATGCCATTTAAAAAATAAATCTATAAAAAAAAGACTTCTTTTACATGATTGGGTAATATGATAGCTTTTATAAGATAAAAAAACGTACCATTGGTACGATCTTCTAATGGACTATATTGGCTGTGTTCCTTTCGGGTCAAATCCATCCATATTAAGCTTAAGCTCAATTTTCCTTCTTATTTTATATATAAAAATTGTAGCCTTTTTTAAGGTTGTCTGACTTGTGTCCTGAATGCTGTTAATTACTTTTTGATTGTTTATATCTAATGATTTTCCTAAAAAATAAACTCTTATCATTTCACTGTTTAAACGTATGCAGCCTAATACCATCTCCCGGTCATATCCAACCATATTGCTATACTCTGCATCTACAGTCATAATTCCCGAAAAAAAAATGAAAACCATAAAGAAAATCATAAATTTCTTTTTTGTGTTTTCTCTTTTATTATCTCTTTCTTTTATCTTTTGTTCATATCTTCCCATTTTTGTATCACCTTATTCTATTTCTTAATATCACATATGACAGAATACAAAATCTCAGCAAAATATTCTGCCGTTATTAATGCCTCCTCAATATTATTCTCATTATCACCAAGCTCCATCAAAATATAATAGTCCGAAACATACTGATTAAATTTATAAGGCTTTAATATTATGCCTTCACCTAATTCCGGATACATTAATTTACTCTTATACATTATGAAATCGGCAAAAGTATTAAGAACTTCGCTGTTCTCATTGTCGCTGCCTACTACAAGGCTGTATTTAGCCGCTTTTTTCCCATTTATTGTTACAAAATTTGTTTTGACTGTTTTATAATCCGAGGCATCCCGATGTAAGTCTATTATTATTTTTACCGATTCATTTTTTTCTAACCCTTTTTTAATTGTATCAAGTGACCTTCTATAAGATTCATTATAAGAAGGATAATCATGCAATGTCTTGTCGTGAATTACCTGGATACCTTTACTTCTTAATTGATGGGCCAGCCTTTCTCCTGCTTCACGAACCGTACCGGGTTCATCAGTAGAATGAAAATTGTTTTCTGTTACCGGTCTATAGGATTCTGTAGCATGAGTATGGTAAATATAAACTACGGGTTTGGAAAAATCAAAACTTACCTTTTCAGGAAATTTAACCTTTTCAGAAGTTACTATTTGAAAATTGCCGGCAATATTTTCAGGAGAAGCTTCCTTTATTTCACTCTGAGAGTTTTTTATTGAAGATGGTATTTCTTCTCCTGATATTATTCCTTCCGTGTTGTGTCCGGAGGATGTTAATGCTTCTCCTCTTGCCATAACAGGATAAACGTTGGAAATCATTTTTTTATAAAAATTATCTTCTGTTTCTCTCTTTATAGCAGGTCTTTCTCTTATCTCAGCACCTCTGCTTACCATAGGAAAAACACTCTTGATACACTCCTCAAAAACATCTGATTCTTCTTTAGCTTGTACATTTGAACCGTTTCCTATAAAACTATATGCAAATAAAAAGAACATACATAATATAATGGAAACAGACATAACAAAATAAGGTAATTTAATTCCTTTTTTCAAAATGTGCACCTCGTTTCATAACTTAAACTCTTTCATTTTATAAATTATATGAAACGGGTATATCTGTTATGATTAGATTTACACTGCTAACTCATATATCTGTTTACATCTTCAAGTTTCAAGCCCGGATGCAATGCCATATTAATTGAATTGGAAATTATTTGCGAAAAATCCTGGACAAGACTGTCAATATCATTTGCTGTTACAATCATGTTTCTGCTGCAGCTTTGCAGCATTTTATCTACTGTCTCACCATGAGTTTGAAAAATATTTGAAAGATTACTAAAATAGCCGCCAATCTCTTTATCGCCGCCGCATCTTCCCAATTCCTCAATTGTATCGAAAACGACCGTAAAAGAGTCTATTACTGTCGGCACACCTATTGCAATGACTCTTACACCCAGACTATTTCCGTTTAGCTCCGTTCTGTTATTCCCTACACCTGCTCCTGGACTGATTCCGGTATCCGTGATCTGAATTGTCGTATTGATTCTTTCTATACGCCGAGCTGCCAAAGCATCAACTGCTATTATCAAATCCGGCTTCACTTTTTCCACTGCGCCTTTAATTATTTCGACTGTTTCAATACCTGTAGTTCCCATTACTCCCGGTATCAGCGCACTTACACATGCCATGGATTCATCCTTATCTTTTTTATAAGTAATGAAATAATGTCTGGTGACTTTAATTTTTTTAACAGTAAGAGGTCCTAATGCATCAGGTGTCACTTTATCATTACCAAGTCCGACAACAAGTACTTTTAAGTTATTTTTAAATTGAATGATTTTAGATAGTTCGTGAGCTAAAACTAAGCTTGCTTCATCTTTCAGCTGCGCATCGGCATTGCGCAATCCGGGTACTTCTAATGTGATGTAGTTTCCCTTTGGCTTTCCCATGGACTCACTGCCGTTATCATCAGTGATCTTAATATTTGTGATATCAATACTGCCTTTCCTGTCCTTTTCTACTTCAACACCTTTTATTTCGATATTATTCTGCTCATCATACATTTCTTTGCTTTCTATAGCTAAATCAGTTCTGAACATTATGCTCCTCCATCTTTATTGAAAATATATTATATTTTTTCCATAGATAAGTTTTATATTCCCTGAAAAATACATCATTAACGGGAAAAGCGGAATAATACTAACTAAGGAAATTTCATAATTGAAATTTCCTTAAAGTAAGAATTAAGAATGAAGAATGAAGAGTTAATGAAACTTTTGCAATACCTTGCAAAAGTTTACCTTAATTATTAGTTATTAGTTCTCAGTAGTTGTTAGAGTAAATTATTTAACATTTTTTTCTTGATTTATTCTTTTATAAGTGATATTATGTTTACTGCAGTATTTCACGTGAGAGGGGTGAATTAATGGCAAATATTAAATCTGCAAAAAAACGTATTTTGGTTATCAACAAAAAAACAGCAAGAAACAGAAGAGTAAAAAATCATCTGAAAGCTATTCTTAAGAATTTCGAAACTGCTATTGAAACGGGAAATCTTGAAGTTGCGAAAGAAAAGCTTGTATTAGCGGAAAAGGAACTGAGAAAAGCAGCATCAAAAGGAATTATCCATAAGAATGCAGCTTCCAGAAAAGTTTCCAGACTGACAAAAAGATTAAACTCTGCTGTGAAAAATGCAGGTTAGCCATCACCCGTAAATTTCCCCACAAAATGCGTACAAGTTCAGTATGCAAATAAGAGAGGTCGTTCCTCTCTTTTTTATTTGATGCTGCGCATCAATGCACGATAAACGATAAACGATAAACTGATGCGCAGCTAAAAGTACATGAGGTCAATATATTTATCCATAAAATATGCACTTTCGGACAGATGCAGTTCTTTTGCTTTTTTGCTGATTTCTTCTGATTTTTTCAGCATGTCATTATTTAAAAGTATCATAGAAGCACCAGCTAATGCGCCATTGCCAATAAATTTTATTTTATTCAATAATTCACTTGGCAATAAACCTATGCCCGTTGCAGAAACCATATTTACATGATTGCCAAAACCACCCGCAACATATAAAGTTTCTATTTCTTCCATCGATACATCAGCATCATGAATAAGTGTATATATACCAGCACATATGGCTGATTTCGCCAGTTGGATTTGTCTGATATCATTTTGGCTGACCAACACCTTACTGTCACCAATTACAAAGTCTTCTTCCAAATATCCGGTTTCATCTATAATTCCTTTTTCCTTCATCACATATACCGCATCCAGTATGCCCGATCCGCATATACCCTTTGCCTCAGTATTTCCAATAACGGTATAGCTTACATCGTCATTATTGATAACAACCGAATCTATCGCTCCATTTTTCGCCATCATACCCATACTTAAGCCGGCTCCTTCAAATGCAGGACCTGCAGCAGTAGCACAACAAATCAATTCTCCGTTCTTTAATAAAGCCATTTCACCATTTGTTCCGATATCTACAATGAGAGCGCATTTATCCTTCTCAAGCATTTCCGAAGCAAGTATTGCACAGACAATATCAGCACCAATGTACGCACCGATACACCGAGGAATATATACTTCAGCATTCATATGCTTATAATTGCTCAATTCACCAAATAATGATTTTGTCTCAAAGGGTACTACGGCAATTGAAGAAGGGTCTAAATTTTCATAAATATGAAGCATAGTGGTATTACCTGTAATCACTGTTTTATTGATTTGCATTATACTTGCTTCCGTCATACATTCTGAAATCATTCTTTCCAATTGATTTCGGATCAACTGCGACAAAACAGACAAGCCTTCACCTTTTGAACTCACTATTCTTGAAATAACATCAGCACCATATGACTTTTGCTCATTTTCCTCACTTCTCTCGGCTAAAACCTCTCCGCTTTCCAGTTTATACAATCTTACAACAACTGTGGTAGTGCCGATATCGCAGGCAATTCCATAGCCTTTTTCCGTCATATCAATATCAGGCATAGCTGCTTTAGCCAATATATTAGCTTCTTCATTATGAACTTTTATAAACACATCTCCCATGATAGTACAAAAACATGCCAGTCTCATACCCGGATTTGCAGATCCCAACAGCTTTTTTTCCTGTTCGGTCATAGGACTTACGTCACCCTCAATATACACTTGGCATTTACCGCATGTATGATTACCTCCGCAAGGAAATGAAAAAGGGATCCCTTCTCTTTTTAATAAATCGCCAACCGGCTGTCCTGTATATACATTTGTGTGCAACGTTTTATCCCCTGTTACTATGATTGCTTTTCCCAACGTTATTCCTCCGATTTCTTTACATTGATTTTCTGATCGTCATAAGTACGTATGATTTGATGCTTTGGCGGGCATATGAGGAATTTATCTTCATCCCAAGGGCCATTCAACAATTGATGAAAATAAGACATATCGCCTTCTTCAACATGAAATTTCCACTTTAAATACTCGGACGCTCTCTTTGCATAATTAAAATGTTCCGGATTTTCATATATAGGAGACTTAATATAAATACAACTATTATATTTTTCGTTCCACTCATTCTCTACCTCTAATAAATATGAAGCGTTATCTTCTCCATATTCTTCTATATATTGTTCCAATTTTCTATGATAGCTTTCTTCTGACGGCGTGAATCCATTTTCTATCCAACCACTGTTATACCAATAAGTTCCCGGATTTTTATAAAACAATTCGTAATATCGGTCTGATGCGCCTAAAAACAAAGAAATACAATCCTCACATTTTGGCACTACCAGTGGAATGGTTTTGGATTTCAAACCTATGACGCTATCTGAACATAATCCATAACCTATACAAATATAATCAAATTTATTATGTGTATATAAAGCAAGCTGCTCTTCTTCAATAATATCAATATACCTCTGTAATTCATGATGCAGCACATCAGGCGTGTCATGCAGACCCTGGCGAATCCACCAGGCCCTGCAGTTATTATCACTGCGAGCTATTTCATAACACATTTCTCTATTCATTACCATGCATCCTATAAATGCTATATTCATAACTATCACCTTTCATTGATGCTGCGCATCAGAGTATAGAGTATGGAGTATGGAGTATAGATGCTTCGCATCGTTAAACACAATAGTTCAACTATAGTTAAACTATTGCTTAACTATCGTTCAACAGAAGCAAAACTTCTATACACCATAAACCATAAACCATAAACGTGAGGAAATTTCATAATATAAAATTTCCTCATTATATATTATCATTTTTTTCTAATAAACAAAACTGACATCTAAAAAGATGTCAGCCTAAATTATCATACTGAAATCTGTATCCAAATGATAAAAATCAATTACTGTTTTACTATAAAAATCTCCTATTATTTTTTAAAATAATCTTTGCCGTAGTTTGTCAATTCATCTTCATAAATTTTTCGGACTTCAGGATACATTGGCAAAATATTAGGGATACAAGGAATAAAATAGCCTTGAGGACAATAAGTATCTATACTCCTACGGACTTCTTTTCGTATGACTTCTTCGTCTACATCAGGAGCGTCAATAACCTGTGCATCGATTCCGCCGATTATTGCCATCCTTCCATTAAGTCTTTTTTGAATAGCTACAATATCATTTTGGGGTATCGCTCCCTGCCAAACGTCTAATCCTATTTCTGCCATATCCTCAACAATTGGTTCACATATCGTGTCAGAATGATGCATAAACATAATTCCGTTTGATTTTACACTTTCGACAATTCGTTTA
>JAAYPU010000003.1 GCA_012519645.1 Clostridiales bacterium
GAATATCAGGATACCAATTACATGCAATATAGGTTCATCCATCTTCTTGCACAAAAAAATAAGAATATATGCGTAGTAGGAGATGATGACCAATGCATATATCAATGGAGAGGCGCCGATATCCGCAACATTTTGGATTTTGAAAAAGATTTTCCGGATGCGAATATAATCAAGCTAGAACAAAATTATCGGTCAACAGCGACTATATTGGAAGCAGCACATAATGTTATCAAGAATAATGCAGGCAGAAAACATAAAAAACTCTGGACAGATAACGAAGAAGGTGAAAAAATAAAATATTATAAAGCCTATTCTGAAAAGGACGAAGCGTTTTTTATTGCCAAGGAAATAGAAAGGCTGAAAGGACCGGGAAAAAAATATTCGGATTTCGCAATCTTATATAGGACACATGCACAATCCAGAACATTAGAAGAAGCTTTAACTTTACATGAAATTCCTTATAGAATTTTTGGTGGATTAAGATTTTATGACAGGAAAGAAGTTAAAGATTTAATGGCATATATGAAGCTGGTACAAAATCCTGTTGATGATATAAGCATAAAGCGTGTTATTAACGAGCCGAAAAGAGGTATTGGAGCAAAGACCATAGAAAAGCTGGAAAACCTGGCACTGGTCAGAAATGAAAGTCTTTTTGACGTTTTGAAAGATGAAGAAATTATTGAAGGCCAATCTGAAAAAATATCAAAGGGTTTGCAGAGCTTCGTATCTTGTATATTGAAATATCATGAAAGCAAGGATGTTTTAAAGGTTTCCGAAATATATGACGGTTTGTTAAATGATACTGGATATCTTCTGGACATGGAAAATCAAAATACTGTTGAATCAAAAGGCAGGATAGAAAATCTTCAGGAGTTTAAATCTGTTATTTTTGATTATGAAAATAATAATGAAAATTCTAATCTTTTTGAATTTCTTGAAACCATGTCTCTCATGACAGATATAGATAATTATGATCCTTCGGAAGACGCTGTTCTGTTGATGACTTTGCATAGCGCCAAAGGGCTGGAGTTTCCTGTGGTATTTATGCCCGGTATGGAAGAAGGCCTTTTTCCCGGAAGACGTGCTTTTGAATCTTTGGAAGGCTTAGAAGAGGAACGCCGTTTATGTTATGTAGGTATTACCCGTGCAAAGGAAAGACTTTATATGACACATGCGGAGGAGCGAATGTTATATGGACGGACAGAATATACAACCATGTCTGGATTTTTAAAAGAAATAGACAAAGAATTGTTTGATAATTGGGAAGAAGATAAAATTACTCAGGCTTTCTCACCGAAAAAAGAATATTTTTCTCCCACTGACCAGATGAAATATTTAAAGCCTAAGGTACAGGTAGCAAATAATAATATATCAAAAGTAGAAATCAAAACCGGTGATAAAGTGAAACATAAGAAATTCGGAAAAGGTATGGTAGTGACCGTAGACGGAAATAATACTGCCACTATTGTTTTTGAAGAGGTTGGTATAAAGAATCTGGCGCTGGACTTAGCACCTTTAGAAAAGATCTAAGGTCTCAGGTCTCAGGTCTCAGGATAAGTGATTAGTGATTAGTGGTTAGTGATTAGGGCTTGTTGGTTTATAGTGTATGGTGTAATGATGCTTTGCATCAGGGAATAGAGAATAGGGGTTAGTGTTAACTAATAGCTTCTTAGAAGCAATGTGAATATGCTCCTAAGGAGCATCGTGAGTAATAAACTGACAACTGATCTTAGCTCGCCCTATTTGTTAAGCAAATAGTAGGCGAACTTATGCAAGGAAATCATGAATTTTATTCATAGATTTCTACTGCTCTTAGCTCGCCCTATTTGTGAAGCAAATAGTAAGCGAACTTATGCAAGGAAATCATGAATTTTATTCATAGATTTCTACTGCCAACTGAAAGATATGGAGGATATTTTGCTGAAAGCAA
>JAAYPU010000241.1 GCA_012519645.1 Clostridiales bacterium
ATGATAGTATATTAATAAACGAAGAAAGGCAATTCTTACTGGACAGGGATATAGAACTGGGAAAAAACGAAATATTTAAACTGAAGGAAGAAAAATTATCTATTTATAGAATCATCAGTAAGGCGCAGGAATATCTTTGGCTAAGCTACACTGCAACTGATGCCGAAGGGAAGGAAATGAGACCTTCTTTACTGATAGATCGTCTGCGAAAGCTATTTATAAATATCAAAATAAATAAGGATATCTTGGATAATACTGTTAATTCAAGAATAATATCTAACCCGGATGGAACAATCAAATACCTTGTAGAACACTTAAAATCAGCTGTCGAAGGTAAAGAGATGCCTTACCTTTGGAAGCAGGTCTTTAATTGGTATTTGCAGCAGGGAAAGTATGACAGGCATATGCAGCTTATTTATTCCGGTCTTTTCTTTGATAACAAAGCTGAAAACTTATCAAAGGGACATATACAAGCTCTCTATCGTATGCCGTATAGCTTCAGCCCGACAAGACTGGAGAAGTTTTTACTGTGCCCGTTTTCTCATTTTGTTCAGTACGGTATTAAGGCTGAAGAAAGAAAAATACGCCAGGTTGCTATGGCAGAAATGGGAGAGATATTGCACCAATCCTTGTTAGGTTTTACAGAAGAAGTACACAGAAGAGGTGTTTTGTGGCGCCATATAAACAGGCAGCAATGCTCTGAAATAATGGAGAAGGTAATAAACGATATATCGGCTAACTATGGAGAGGGCATATTAAAGAGAAACGGCAGAAATATTTACAGACTTTCGAGATTAAAGCGGACAGCAGAAAAAACTGCATGGATTTTGACGGAACACGTTAAGAAGGGTAAATTTGATGAATTTTATTTCGAAGTAACCTTTGGCAGAAAGGGAAAGTTTCCTCCTATTCAGGTTATCTTACCTAATAATGAAACTATTTATATTGAAGGCAGAATCGACAGGGTAGATGTATTGAGAACAGAAAAGGATACCTTTGTAAAGGTCATTGATTATAAATCAGGAAGCAAAACGCTGAATCTGTTGGAAGTCATTAACGGCTTGCAATTGCAGCTAATGATTTATTTGCATGCAGCAATAAACGGGTTTTCTGAAAATACTGATAAGATCAAGCCGGCCGGTGTTTTCTATTTTAAAGTGGATGACCCGATTATAGAATATCAAAATGTTCAGAGTCAGGAGGATATTATCGAGATTGTAGAGAATCAAATAAGAAAATATTATAAAATGGACGGCTTGGTTTTAAAGGATGTAAATCTAATACGAAGCATAGATGATGAGATCGACGGATATTCTCAAATCATTCCTGTAAATATTAAAAAAATAGGTGAATTGGGCGACAGATCAAAGACCTTGAGTGAAAGTGATTTTGATAAGCTTATTACTCATATGGTGGATCTGACAAACGAAATATGTTTTTCCATCATGGATGGAGCAATTGACATAAGTCCCAAAAAAATAGATAATAATAGAACAGCATGCAGCTTTTGCAAGTATAAAACTATATGCCAGTTCGATACCTCTTTGGCAAATCAGAAATATGATACGCCATATAAGGTTAAACTTGAAGAAATATTAACTGATAACTAAGAACTAATAGTTAAGGAAGGAATTTGCAGACGCAAATTCTCACCATAATTATTAATTATTCATTATTAATTTGGCATGAAGTGCCAGTGCGCTACTGTAGCTCAGCCGGTAGAGCAATTGATTCGTAATCAATAGGTCAGGGGTTCGAGTCCCCTCAGTAGCTCCACCTTATTCAGATAAGAATTAAGAACGAAGAGATAATAGTTTAGGTTAGAATTTGACAAAGTCAAATTCTTTAATTTATAGGTTTGGTATCAATTTAGCAGCAAAAAGCAAAGTAATTAAAAACATCATAATGAAGCGAGCTATAGATAAATAAAACCCTTATTCCAACAAGTTGGAATAAGGGTTTTTCATTAAAATTTCAATATATCTACATAAATCATTAATTATCCATTTTCAGATCAAACCCGAAACCAGAGACCTGCTCAGGACTTCGGACCTCGGACTGATGCGAAGCATCATATTAAGTTATGATTTAAGATTTATGATTTATGATTGAATGAAGAAATTTTGCTTTCAGCAAAATTTCCTCCTTAACTCTTAGTTCTTAGTTCTTAGTTAGTATTGTCTTTCCAGCAGCGAATGCGTTATATCTTTTAATATTGTCCGGCTATTGCATTCAGGGAGTCTTTCTAATGCGGCATATGCTTTTTGAGTATAGCGCATAGCGTATTCTTTTGCTTTTGTAATACCATTTTTATCTATGACAAGATGATATATTTTTAAAATATCATCGTCATTAAAATCGGTGGTATCCAGAAGCGTTTTAAGGGTGTTGTCCTTATCATATTTTAAAGCGCATATTAAAGGAAGGGTATAAAATCCTTGTCTCAGGTCATTTCGGGCACTTTTCAGTATGGAATCATCAGTACCGCAATAGTCCAGGCAATCATCAATGATTTGATAGGCAATCCCGATTTTTAAACCGGCCAAACCAAATAAGCGTGCCGTTTTTTCATCCAGATCACCAAGGCGTGCACCGGTATACATGCTCATAGCGAATAATGCCGCGGTCTTAGCTGCAACTATTTTAATATAATCGTAAACACAGATATTTGAATCATATTTATGTGTATATTGCTTGAGCTCACCTGTACATATTTGTACGATTTTTTTAGAAAGATTACGAAGCATTTGTTGATCGTACTCTTCATGAATAAGCATAAAGCTTCTTGCAATAATATAATCACCGGAATATACAGCTACATCTTTCCCGAACTGAGATTGTATTGTCTTTGTATTTCTGCGGATTTTTGAGTCATCAATAATATCATCGTGTATTAAAGTTGCAGTATGAAAAAGCTCAACTGCGGCAGCTAATGGGAGCACTCTTTCCGGGTCATATTTACCGAATTTAGATGATAGTATAAGCATTGCGGGTCTGAGCATCTTTCCTCCTGAATCGATCATCTGAAAAATGGGATCGCGAATAAAAGCACTGGGATGACCTATAGTGTTTTTCATAATAGCTTTAACTTCTTTAAGGTCTGATAATAATTCAGGATATTTATTCCAATAAGTATTCATGTTATTTAGCCCCTTATTTGTCTTTAAAGTATAAGTTAGTTCTATATAAATAGGAAAGTAATCCTTTACTGCATGCACCTACAAAAAGCCCGGTAGGTATGGCTATCAAAATCAAAAAAGGCAAGTAATACGTGATCAATCTATAATTTTCAATAACTGCTGCAGCAGCTGCCAATTGTCCTATATTATGAAATATCGCACCAAATATACTGATAGTAATTAAACTTATCTTCTTATTCTTTGTCAGCAGTGCCATAATGATAAAGCTGAGTATTGCACCCGATAAAGAATATATATAGCTGGACAGGCTGCCAAACATGACAGCACTCAAAAGAGTTCTTACAAATATGACTATTAATACATTTTTTATGCTTAAAGTTTTTAAAGAGACCATAGTAATAATATTTGCAAGTCCAAGCTTCGCACCGGGGATAGCAGTGATAATGCTGATAGGAATAAACCTTTCCAAATAATTTAGTACCATGGCTTGGGCAACAAGCAATGATATATAAACCAGTTTTTTAGTTTTTATCATTATATCACCTGCTATTTATATGTTATTTCAACTATCATTTTATGAGGAAGACATACTATCATATCTCCTATATCGGAAATTGGTGCAGAATTTACACATA
>JAAYPU010000242.1 GCA_012519645.1 Clostridiales bacterium
ACAGGTAAAAACTTAGAAAAACTATCATCAGGCTATAGAATCAACAGAGCCGGTGATGACGCAGCAGGACTTGCAATTTCAGAAAAGATGAGAGGCCAGATCAGAGGACTTGAGCAAGCTCAGCAAAATGCTGAAGATGGTATTTCTTTAATCCAGACAGCTGAAGGCGGTTTAAATGAAACTCACGCTATTCTTCAGAGAATGAGAGAAATAGCTGTTCAATCAGCTAACGGTACATACCAGAACGATGTTGACCGTGATAACTTAGATAAAGAAGTAAAAGCATTGAAATCAGAAATTGATAGGATATCTACATCAACACACTTCAATAAAATTGACTTATTAGATGGCTCATTAACCGGTAAGAAAGGTTTTGGAGCAGGTATATCAGGGCTTACCTTGAGCGGTACTCCGGATTATACAACCTCATTAAACGGAGAAGGAGAAGTATCTATTACTAAATTGGAAGATGGTTCTTTTGAATTAGAGTTAAAGGTTAATAATACCAGTATCGGGAAACAAATTGTGGCAGCTGATGCTGCAGCCGGAGACGTTGTATTCGGTACAGGAACAAACGAGGTAACAGTTGCTCACAATGGAGCAGCCAGCCTAAAAGACGGTTCAAGTATTATAGGATTAGAATTTACAGCCGGCAAAGCTACTATACCACAAGTTGATGCAACATTTGATGATGCAGGTGCAGCAGGAATAACCGTAACGGGTACTTATGATGTGGACAGTACTGCCAGTGGAACAATAACAGCAGAATTTACAGCAAGTGGTAATGGATATACTATTCAAGTAGGTGGATTTTCAGCATCAATAACTGATATTACTTCAGATACAGCTGCTAATAGACAATTTTCTTTCAACGGATTAACCTTTGAATTAGCTAAAGGTGTTGCCGGCGACCTTGATGGACAAATTATTACATTAGGAGAAGCTACAGCACGTGTTGCAGAGGTACCAGCAAAAGCAGGCAGTGTTTCCACAACTGATGTTAGAACATCAACTGGCGGATTAATATTCCAGATAGGTGCAAACGGTGTTAAGGACCAGCAAGTATCACTTAGAGTTGGAGATATGAGCTCGGAAGGTTTAGGCATTGACAATATCAATGTTCTTAAACAAACAGATGCAAATGCTGCTATCGATGCATTAGATAGCGCAATCAATACAGTTTCAGGCGCAAGAGCTGACCTTGGAGCTTTGCAGAACAGATTGGAGCACACTGTAAACAACTTGGGAGTAACTTCTGAGAACTTAACAGCTGCTGAATCTCGTATAAGAGACGTTGACATGGCTAAAGAAATGATGCAATACACTAAGAATAACATTCTTACACAGGCTGCTCAGGCAATGCTTGCACAGGCTAATATGCAGCCGCAGGGTGTATTGCAGTTACTACAGTAAACAATCAGAAATTCAAGAAAGGATGCAGACTTTGCATCCTTTTTGTTTTTCTTGACAACATTTGTTTCATTCGTCTATGATATACATAATATTAATGTAATTTTAAGGATTTTGGTATACTATAGTTATATCTTATAAAAATGAAATTTAAAGAATCATCTCATATGGAGGTTATTGTATTGAGGATATTAATTGTTGAAGATGAAGTTAAAATCACACAGGCACTGAGTTTTTTGTTCAACAAGCAAAAAATTGATGTTGACATTGCAAATGATGGTGAAGAAGGACTGATTCTTGCCGGCAAGGATATTTATGATGTAATAGTTTTAGATATAATGCTTCCGGGAGTAGACGGAATTCAAATATTGAAAACAATCAGAAAGGACGGAATAAAGACACCTGTAATCATGCTTACTGCAAAGGATACTGTTGATGACAGAGTTTTCGGGCTTGAATCCGGCGCCGATGATTATTTAATCAAACCTTTTGCAACAAAGGAGTTGATTGCTCGGGTCAAGGCGTTGGCAAGAAGGAAGAGCACAGAATTTGTAGGTGAAATGTATGAATTCGAAGATATTAAATACGACGTTAAAAACTATCTGTTGTATGTAGGAGACAATGAATATAAAATACCTCTTAAGGAAGCAATGCTTATGGAAATGTTTATAAAAAAACCTCGGCAGGTTTTTACAAGGGAGCAGATTATTGACCGTATATGGGGACTTGAAGCAGATATACTTGAAAGCAATATTGAAATTTATGTTCATCATTTAAGAAAGAGACTTGAAAATACCAATGTAAAAATTGAAACTGTAAGAGGCGTAGGTTATATGCTGAAGGAGAAATAATGTTTAGAAAACTTCATTTGAAATTAACAGCATACATGGGCATTATACTTATTCTTTTTATGTTTTTTGTGTCCGCAGGAATATATCAATTCACAAAAATGGTATTTGAAGACGGCAATAAAGAGCTGATGAGAGCAGAAGCCCTGAGAATTTATAACTATAAAAAGACTGCCTATACGCAATACTTCTTTAACGGAACTTTATTTAAAAGGTATATACAAATTAATCCTTCGGAAAACAGGAGGCTTGATGCATGTTATGTTGTTTATGACCAATATATGATACCTGTTCTTTCCGAGGAAGGTGAAATAAAAATAGCAGACCATATTAAGCCGCTTGCACAAAAAGCTTTTGAAGAAAAAAAAGATTCATATGAAACACAAAAAATAGGTCGTTTTAACTATAGGATTTATACAAGATATTTTAGTGATTATACCGGGCAAAGCGTAGTGCAGGTTTATCAAAACACCGTAAACGAGGATATATTATGGTCGTTCTTAAGAACGGTACTGATAATGATAGGAATTACGGGCACCGTAATATTACTGGTATTAAGCTATATGCTTACAGGCAAGGCCTTAGCTCCCATAAAAGAAACATGGAAAAGACAAAGAGAATTTGTGGCAGATGCATCTCATGAACTCAGAACTCCTCTTACCGTAATACAAACAAACTTGGATGTTGTTTTAAGCGATGA
>JAAYPU010000243.1 GCA_012519645.1 Clostridiales bacterium
AAAATAAAAATCCTTCAATCTGAAGGATTTTTACCTTAACTCTTAGTTAATAGTTAATAGTTATTAGTTATTAGTTAGAATTAGCTTGCATTCGGTCTGGAAGGCTGTGTAATGCTGATGTGGATAGTTTTATTTTCTTTGTTCCATTGAGCATTCCAAAGGCCTCCATAGTAGTAGCCTTCATACATGTTTCCTAATGGGAACATTATCTCACCGTTTAGCATACGGGTATTAACAGTAAACTCTATTGGATATAAACCGTTATATTCATAGCTTGTGCTTTCCGGCCTTAATTTGAAATATACTTCCCAATTAAAAGACAGACATTGTTCAACTGGATTCCATATGAGCTCCATTGTTGGGTTCTGTGAGGCAATGATATCTCTTACAGGGACAAAAGCCATACCATCAATAATTTGTATTGGTGCTGACAAGACAATTTCTTCATTGTTTACAAACAGTTTGTATTCAGTATCTATACCTTGACGCATGATTTTCAAAGCCTTTTGTATCATCAAGACCGCCTCGGCTCTTGTTGCAGGCTGTCCCTGCTTGAATGTGCCATCGGGGTATCCGTTAATAAATCCTTTTTTAACCCCTTGATGAATATATCCCTTAGACCAGCTTGGCGTAGACGCATCATCGGAAAAGGGCAGCTTTATTCCCTTTTCTGCTTCCGCAGCTTGTACTAAACCCAGAGCACGATCAAGTATGACAACGATTTCGCGTCTTGTAATTGGTGTGTCCGGTCCGAAATCATTATTCTGATAGTCTGTCGGTTCGATAAGTCCGAATGCTACAGATGAATTTATCCAACCTTGCTTATTGACCCAATGATTAGCTATACCGTTTAGTTTTATATTATTACGATAATATTTTGAAGCATCTGTTATAAAATCGGAAGTTATGTTCGATAAGTTTAAAGCCGCACGAACGAGTTTAATGAATTCTGCTCTTGTTACTGTATGATCCGGTTTGAAGGAACCGTCCTCATATCCGTTTACCCATCCTTCATGAACGGCATTTTGAATGGCTTCACGTGCCCAATGGTTTGCAGTATCTGTCATTGAAGGGACAGATTTACCAAATGACACGGAAGAAATGATTCCTGTAAACATTATAAAAGTAATTATATAAACAAGAAATTTTTTCATGTAAATGACCTCCTTAGCTGAATATCTTGTTTAACTATATAATTATAAAGATTATTTTTAAAATTTGAAACAGCTTCTTTTTCCCCTTATAGCATAAAAATGGTAAAAGCAAAAAAATGGGGTATAAAAAGAAACAGAGGTTTAAAACTATTTATGATTTAGTAATACTGAAGGGAGGCTTCTTATGGGCAGTAAACTATCCGGAAAGTTTGAAGCTGCAGGACGAGCCGGAGTGCGAGATAAGGAAAATGATAAGCTGGTTGCGGTATATCCATATAAAGTATGGGGTACGGACCAAGAAATCAAGAAAAAAGTAAAAGATTGGTTTTATGAAAGGAATAGCGATAAATGCATTGATGTAGAAAACTACTATGTTGATGTATTGAATCCTGTTGAACTCAAAAATGCTAAAGAGAAGTTTATTGATTGACTGATATCTGAAGACTGAAACTGATGGATAATGAGGACTTTGCAAAGCAAAGTCTTTTTTCATAAATTTTACAGCTGATAATTGATGTTTGTTGTACGATTTTTTCTTTCAGAAAGAATTTAAAAGTGATAGAATTAAATAAAAATAATGTTGAAAGAAGAGGAAAAATGAGGGAAAGCTGCAGAGTATATACAAAAGTTTTGCTGTTATTGGTTTTATCTTGTTTTTTATTGTTTTTATATGGCTGTTCCAAAGGGGAGGGGAAGGAGACTATCAATGAGCCTGTAGGGGCAGAAACCGATAATGGAGAAGATATCGTTGAAGAGCCTGAAGTTGAAGAGGAGGTTGTTACCAAGGTAAAATCGCCTTTAACCGGAATATACATTGATGAAGAAAAGATAAACGACAGAGTCATTGCGGTTATGCTTGACAACCAATATAGTGCCAGGCCTCAAGCCGGTATAACCCAATGTGATATTGTCTATGAAATTTTAGCAGAGGGAAATATCACGCGTTATATGGGAATTATAGGTACCGGTCAGCCGGAAAATATAGGGCCTGTCAGAAGTTCCAGAGATTATTTCATACATAGGGCATTGGAATATGATGCCCTATATGTGCATGTAGGAGGCAGCCCGCAAGCATATGAGGCTATATCTGAGCTCAAGGTACCTTCTGTGGATGCTATGCACCAAGGAGGCGATGTTTTTTGGCGGAAAAAACATAAATCTGCACCGCACAATATGTATTCAAGCTTTGAAGCGATTATTAAAGGTGCGGAAAGAAAAAATTATAGGGCTGAAGGTAAATATGACTTGCTAAAGTTTTCTGAAAATGAAACAGCACTTCAGGGTGAAGACTTAATTTATATAGAATTTCCTTATAACGGCAAAAGTTATTATTCTTCCTACAAGTTTAATGAGGATGAAAAGGTATACTACAGATATATCAACGGCAGTGTACAGAAGGATGAAAACGGGGATATTCCCGTTACAGCCAAGAATATAATTGTTCAGTTCACAAAGACCCGTGCAATAAAAGGAGATACTGAAGGACGATTAGCGGTAGATATGGTTGGAGAAGGCGAAGGGTGGTACATTTCCAACGGTAAGTGTCAAAAATTAAAATGGAAAAAGGAAGATATATATAAATTAACGAAGTACTACGATGAATCCGGAGAGGAGATTATTCTAAACCCGGGGAATATATGGATCCAGGTCTATCCTGAAAACCGAAAAGATGAAATTGTAATGAAATCGTCGCTTGCTAATTGAAGACGCTTTTAGGGATATGGCTTGATAATGTGATATTAAAATAGGCTGAGTGTTCAGCCTATTTTAATTATAATTATGATTTGATCACGTTTACTGCCTGCAGTCCTTTAGGGCCTTTTTCTACTTCGAATCGGACTTGCTGACCTTCTTTAAGGCTCTTGTTTATTCCTTCTCCTTGAATAGCTGTGGCGTGAACAAAAACATCATTTTCCCCTTCAATTTCAATAAATCCAAATCCCTTTTGAGCATCGAACCATTTTACTGTTCCCGTTTTCACTTTACATCCTCCTAAGATTAAATTGCTTCATAAGCTTATATTATATAGTTGTACTTTGATTACAAATAGTATATCCATATAACAAGATAGTATAATTCGATTTGAAATGTAATATATGGTATATGCCTATATAACATTATTGCTTTGGATTCTATATATAAAATGCAGATCAAATTTTTTATAAGGCGAAACATGGCGGAAAAAATGATATAATAATTAAAGATATTTTTTATAAAGTAAATTAAACAAGGTAGAAGAAGAGGAAGCTATGAAGTATAAAGTAATTAGAAAACAAGAAAACAGCAAGCTGTGCATTGTATGTGGCTTTAAGAATGTATTAGGGCTGAAGAGCGCTTTCTATGAGTTGGAAAATGAAACAATAGTTGCTGTTTTTACACCAAAAGAAGTGCATCAAAGTTATCCCGGGCGTCTCCACGGTGGAATTGCGAGTGCAATTTTAGATGAAACAATAGGAAGGGCAATTCTTATGAGAGATAAAAACGCATGGGGCGTAACTGTTGAATTGCATTTAAAGTATCACAAACCAATTTCTTTAAATGAAGAGCTGCGCGTTGTGGGGCGTATTACATCTGAAAGAAAAAGAATATTTGAGGGTACGGGAGAAATACTTCTTCCCAATGGGGAAGTAGCAGTCAGTGCATACGGAAAGTATTTTAAAATGCCCATTGACCAAATTGCAGGCTCGGAAATGGATGAGCTGGATTGGCAGGTTGTAGATTCGGAAAATGTGCCGGAAGAAATAGAATTATAAAGGGTATAGGGTATAGAGTATAGAGTATAGAGGATAGAGTTGGTATCTAATATAAGTTTCAGATGTGTAGTGCCGGAATTTAGCTTAAATAAAAACTCTCTTTTGGATTCCCAAAAGAGAGTTTTCATATTTAATTCTATTCACTTCCTGTTGGTTGTGCTTCAGTTTCTTCAGGTATTTCAACAGATTCGTTTTGAGGCACCGCACCGGGTGCTTTAAGAAGACCTATTGTACCAAGTATTTCATCTTCATTTACGACTTTGATTCCTTTTTCTAAATAAAAATCTTTTGAAGTAATGGTATCTCCCTGTTGTTTCTGAGAAACATCTACATGCAAAGCACTCGGCATCAGAGTTGCTTTTCCTATGACATCTACCATAGATTTATGAATCTGTAAATGCAAATCATTTCTTGCTAATGATTCTTCTCCGGCAAAAATAATAGGAATTTGAATTTTTACATCGAGGTCTTGAGAAACCAACTGTACGTCTACATGAATAAGCTGATTTGTAACAGGATGTTTCTGAACATCTTTAATAAATCCAAATTTTTTCTTATCATTATGGCTTATCCATACTTTTGCGTGAGAACCATATCTTGAGAGTATTTTTCTTAAATCAGATTCCTCGAATTTAACGGAAGAAGCTTCATCAATGCCATCACCATACAGTATGCCCGGTATATAACCACTGTTTCGTATTTTTCTCCCTTTGGCATTCCTTTCTGTTGCATTTAAAATTATTTCATCCATAAAAAACCTCCTTTGGAATCAAGGCCCTCTTATATATATATCTTACCATAAATTCCACTAAGGTAAACCCCTTTAATCGTTTATTGTATTTTTGACTCGTATAATTCATTAAAGGGTACAGCAGCTATTATATTTGTTGCGAGGTTTTTTATACGTACATTATTACCTTGAATATCCTCTAACCACACGGGACTGCCATTACGATAGACTTTGATGCTTTCATCAGAATTTATGATTTCCTGAATTCTTTCGTACTTCATTTCACATTCCTCCCCGGTTTTTTCATATCTTTTGCATTTTAGAAGGAATTATTCCTTGGTTTCAAAGTAGCTGCTTAAAAAATGAAATGGAAGGGTAATACCATATGGTATAAAAAATTATAATAAATTAAGGTGCCTATTTTGGATAATAAGGAAAAGGGAAATCAACTTACATTATTTGGAGTTTTTTGGACAAAACACTAGAAAGAGAATTTTCGCTTATCAAATAGAAAAAGCGTTTAGAAATATATATCCGGCACGCAAAGAATATGGTTAAAGCCTGATATTTTGAAGAATTATCAAAGGAGCAGATGTTTATGCAACACGGTTTGATATTGGAAATAATTGTGCTTATTATATTATTATTTTTATCGTCTTTTTTTTCCGCATCGGAAACTGCTTTAATGTCATTAAGTAAAATCAGGATCAAGCACATGGTCAAAGAAAATATAAAGGGAGCCGATGTGGTAGAAAAGCTGGTAGAAAAGCCAAACACCTTATTGGGAGCGATACTGATCGGAAACAATGTCGTAAATATTGGGGCTTCTGCATTAGCCACATATATTGCGGTCAGGCATTTTGGGAGCAAGGGTGTTGGTATTGCAACATCTATTATGACGGTAGTTGTTCTTAT
>JAAYPU010000244.1 GCA_012519645.1 Clostridiales bacterium
TACAGGAGTGTCGTACATTTCAGGAATGTTTCTGTACTATTATTATAGATTATCAGCTAGCATATTTCAAGGTATTTATCATTGTTTTTGCTTGGTATTTATTGTAATTTAAATTAGGTAAATCAAGGGTTTGTCTATGTTTCCACTTCATAGATGGGGAAGGTAAATATAAACTCACTTCCTTTACCTACAACAGACTTTACGTCGATATCACCATCGTGTTTTAATGCGATTTGTTTCGCAATTGCAAGTCCTAGACCAGAACCATTGGCATTCTGACGTAAACTCGATTTATAGAATTTTTCAAAAATATGCTCGATTTCTGAAGGTTCAATACCGATACCTTCATCTCGTATTGTCACTATTATTTTATCCGCCATGTTTAAATTTATGTATACAGTTTTATTTTCCATGGAGAATTTTATCGCATTATCCAATATTACCATAAACATTTGTCGAAGGCGGTCATAATCACCTAGCATCATGAAAATTGGATGATTATATTCCAAATTAATTTTGATATTTTTCTTTGAAGCAATGGTGCTTGCACTTCGAATAATATCATCAAATATCTGGATCAATTCTACCGGTTCTTTTTCAATCGCAAAATCCGGATTCTGCATTTTTGACAATACCAAAAGATCTCCTACCAGACGCTCCATACTTTTGCACTCTGACAGCATGCGATCATAGTATTGTTGGATCTTTTCCTCATCTCTAACAACACCATCAATTAATGTTTCCGTATATGCTCTAACTACGGTTATCGGTGTTCTTAATTCATGGGATACATTAGCAAAGAAATCCAACCGTGTTTGTTCTAAATTTTTTCTTTGGATATCATTTTCCAATAACTTTTCAGATAAGATATCAATTGTTTTTGCCAAATCACCTATCTCATCATTTCGATTAATTCCAGTCTTGGTATGGTAATTGCCTGCTGCCAGTTCCAATGCAGTGACTCGCATCCTAGAAATCGGTAGCGATAATTCGGTAGCAAATACAATAACAATAAGGAAAGAAATTGCAAGCGCAACAATACTACTAAAAACAAGAAGGCTCAAACTGGTTGAAACAATGGCTTTTTGACCCTCCACTGGCGATTTTAGTAGAACAGCTCCGGATACATCTAAATTCACACCATATACTGGAACAGCTACCGTAATGGTCTGCATTTGGTATATTTCATCATAATTCGTTAAGTCATCCATAATACCAGAAAATGCACTCTGAAGAATTTTGGTATAATCAGAATAAACCTCAGACCCCAAAAATTCCTCATAGGTATTGGTTATTAAATCTTCATTTAACGGATTAGTGGAATTGGGATTCGCAATGGTCCATATATCCATTTCGTTTATTTCTTCTAAAGTACTTAGGTATTCAAGAAATTCATTGGTTTTTCCATATTTAGCAAACTCCGTCATTCTTTCAGATACTTTTAAAGCCTGTCTCTCCAGCTGCTCCCTGTGATTTTTCATGGTCGAATCATAATACAACTTCATAAAAATCAAACAAATCAGAACCGCTGTAATTAAAAGCATAATTGCGTAATTTAAGTA
>JAAYPU010000245.1 GCA_012519645.1 Clostridiales bacterium
AGCAGGCAATAGAAATGATTAGAAGCAGCATAGACGGTGGTCTATCTTATGTTGATACTGCCTATATATACCATGATGAGGAAAGTGAAGTAATTACCGGAAAGGCGCTGAAAGACGGTTACAGGGAAAAGGTGCTTCTTACAACTAAACTTCCGGTATGGCTTGTTGAAAGTGAAAAGCAGATGGATGAGCTTTTGGACGAACAACTTAAAAAACTTGATGTTTCTTATGTTGATTTCTATTTGTTACACTCGCTAGATATAGATTCATATCATAAAATACGTTCGCTAAACTATAAGTCCTTTTTTGAGCGCGCAATGAAAGATGGCAGAATACGCTTTCCGGGCTTTTCTTTCCACGATGATTATAATGCTTTTATCGAAATTATAGATGATTTTGATTGGTATATGGCTCAAATACAGTTTAATTACTTAGATGACCAATATCAGGCAACGGTAGAGGGGCTTAAATATGCAGGTCAAAAGAAAATACCGGTTGTTGTTATGGAGCCGTTAAGGGGCGGTGCGCTTGCAAACCCGCCAAATGAAATAATAGATATGATTGAATCGCACTCGAGGGGATATTCTCCGGTTGAATGGGCGTTCCGTTATGTTGCGGATTTTCCTGAGGTTACATGTATTTTAAGCGGCATGAGCAACCAAGCGCAGGTTGATGATAATATGCGTATATTTGCTTCACTTGAGTCAAATAATTTAAGTGATGAAGATAAAAAATTTATATCTAAGCTAAAGGAGGCATACGAGCAACGCATTGCTGTGCCATGTACTGATTGTAAGTATTGCCAGCCATGTCCGCAGGGTGTAAATATACCTAGAATATTTAGCATATATAACGATACCTACCGCTTTGATGATATCGACCGTCTTGTAAATAGATATAAAGCAGTTGTTAAGGATAAGCAGGATGCTTCATATTGTGTTGACTGCGGAGCCTGTGAATCCGTATGTCCACAGGGAATCGGCGTAATGGATATATTAAAAACTATAGACTCTAAGGCTACTAAAACACAAAATGCAGGCTAATATATACGGAATACTGATAGCTGCATCAATAGCTATCGGAGTTATCCTATGCTTTAGGGAAGAAAAAGAAAGGAAGCTTCCTAAAGATACAGCGGTCGATATGGCATTGTATGCAGTACCTTCAGCCGTTATAGGTGCAAGGCTTTACTATGTTGCTTTTGCATTGGATGGCTTTAAAGATAATTTAGTTAGCATACTATATGTTTGGGAAGGTGGTCTTGCTATATATGGCGCAGTTATTGGCGGATTACTGGGTTTAGTACTTCTTTCAAAAAAGAAAAATATTTCATTACCTATACTTACTGATATGGTTGTGCCGAGTCTAATTTTAGGGCAGGCGATAGGTAGGTGGGGTAATTTTTTCAATAAAGAAGCTCATGGGGGTATAGTAAAGCAGCAATTTCTCCGGTTTTTTCCCGTGTCTGTACTAATTGCCGGTAATTGGTATTATGCGACATTTTTCTATGAATCAGTATGGAATTTTATCGGCTTTGTATTTCTATATAACAATCGAAAAAACATAAGAGAATACAAAGGCGCGCTTACACTATGGTATTTTGCTTGG
>JAAYPU010000246.1 GCA_012519645.1 Clostridiales bacterium
AGAAGGATAGTATCCATTAGGTGTATCTATATCCCATAAATCGATTAATGGACCTGAAGTAATGTCAAAAAGTCCTTCAGATATAACTGACATCTCTATACTGCGCTTAAAAATTTCCATTGTATCAGCAGATACAGCAGTCCACTCTTTTCCCGCATTTTCTTTAATATTCCATAGGTCGCTTCCTTTCACATGAATACTCAAAATATTTTCAAGCGTTTGAATATATTCAAATACTTCTTCAAAAATTGCTTCATCTTTATAGTCATATATTTTAATATTAACAATTGTATCTAAAAGAAACTCGCTGCCGGAAATAAATTCAGCTTCATTCACCGGCTTCTGTATCGATCCATTGACACAACCGAATAAAAATATCGCTATTAAAATATATATCAATAAAATGCTTCTTTTCTGTTTCATAACATACCTCATTAAATCAGAGTATAGAGTATGGAGTACAGATATTCGGAGTCCGGCGTAGGTTTCGGGTCTCAGGAAAAGTGATTAATGATTGGTGTTTGAAATCCGGCCTGAAGTCTGGAGTCTGGTGAAAATATCAGATTATAGATAATAGATAACAGATAATAGTTAAGGTGGATTTTCTTTAGGAAAATCAAGTTTTTTAAATCTGGCTTTGCGAAACAAAGGTTTCCATACCTTTTATCTTTTATTTCTCATCTCTTATCTTTATTTATCCTTTAACCTCTAACCTCTGCTCTATCCTCCATATACTATATACTATACACTATAAACTATAAACTAAAAAACTTTAGGGGGTGCCCCTAAAGTTTTTTATATATCAATATTTAGCTTTGGTCAACACTTAAAAGTCAATTATTTCTTCTGTAATGCTTTTTTGAATAACTCTTCAAATTCAATTACATGTATTGATACTCCGGCGATAGAATCTGTATGTCCTTGGTCATCCTTGTACTGCACCGGGAATCCTTGGTTTTTAACAATGTAATCTGCAGAATTCTGAGCTTGTTCAAACCAGTTCATACCGTAATCCATTTTCAATACAAGCTTGCTGCTTGGTTTAGTAGGATCCGGTTTGCCGTCAGCACCCTTTTTAAAGTATTTTGCATTAGCGTCATTAAATTCTCCGGTAAATGGTGAATTGAATAAAACATCTACGATTGTTCCGTTGACAACTATAAATTCACCCATATACTTCCATCCCTTATCGTCCGGATCAAGGCTGGAAGTTGCTACATAATCTTTTGGTGTAACATATTGTCCTGCAGGAACCGGTTTAGATTCAAGTGCTTTCTTTGCAAGCGTGTAGAACTCTTTTACATGAATAGATACCTGTGCACCTGCATCAGTTTTAAGTATATCCGTATGACCTTCATCATCGGTATATTTAAATTTCGCCGGGTCTTGGTTTTCAATCAGCCATTTTTCTGCTGCAATAGCTTGTTCATACCACTCTGCAGCACCACCCATTTTGTATTTACCTTCCATTGAAAGTATACGTTTGTTGCCAGCTGGCACTACATTTGTACCGCCCCAGTAAGCATCAGTTATTTTTCCGCCATTAACTGTAATAACAGCAAAATATTTATAACCGTTACTTGCGAATTCATCTTCTTGAGCAAAGTACACACCATCTGCATACTTTAGTGCATCAGTTTTTCCAGTATCAGTAGCTGCTGGTTTACTTGATCCACAACCTGTTAATGCAATCGCACTTACCATTGCAATAACAAGAATAAGTGTTAATAATTTTCTCATGGATTATTCCCTCCTCTAATGGTTACAATAATCAGTAAGTTTACATTATCTTTATTACCCACTGATGTTTAGCATAATCAGTGATTTTGGGCACTGACGTTTAAATTTTATCATTTAGGTAATACGTAATCAATAATTCATTACATATTATTATATAACATAACAATTTGTTATAGTTATTAAATCTCTATTTTTCAATACATCAATTACTTTTCATCGAATTATACTATATATATTTGTCTTTGAAATATAATTTTTTTTGTGATATATTGTTAACAAGACAATTTTTTTAGAAAGTGAGGAGAATTTGCATGGAAAAGAAGAAAATTGTCATTCTAGGTGGAGGATATGCTGGAGTCAAAGCAGGAAAAGTACTGCATAAAATATTTAAAAATGATTCAAATATAGAAATCACACTCATTGACAAGCATCCCTTTCATACATTAATGACAGAATTACATGAAGTAGCCGGACACAGAACAGAACCTAATGCAATAATAGTAGATTTAAGAAAAATATTTGCAGAAAGAAAAGTAAAAGTTGTAACTGATGAAATTCTTACTGCTGATTTAAAGAAACAAGAATTAAAATCTGAAAAATATATTTATAATTATGATTATTTAATTCTTGCCACAGGAAATGAAGCCAACTTCTTTGGCGTAGATGGTGCAAAAGAACATTCATTTACTCTTTGGTCTTATAAAGACGCTGTGACTTTAAGAGAGCATATCAGAAGTATGTTTGAAAAAGCAGCCGCTGAAGACGATCCTGAAGAAAGAAAACGCTTGCTTACTTTTGTAGTATGCGGCGGTGGATTTACAGGTGTCGAAATGGTAGGTGAATTAGGAGAAGCACAAGTGCATCTGGCAGAAGAATACGGTATTGATCCGAAAGAAGTCAAAATATATAATATCGAAGCTATGGACCGTATCCTATCTATGTTGGAAGATAAAAAACAAATCGACAAAGTCGAAAAACGCTTTAAAAAGCTGGGTATCGAACTTCTGAAAAACGCTCCTATAGTTAAAGC
>JAAYPU010000247.1 GCA_012519645.1 Clostridiales bacterium
AACATAATAAAACTGTATAATAAAATGTAGTAATAACTCATAAATGTACATCTTGTAAGTAAAGATGTACATTTTTATTATTGTCTTGAAAACTGAGTAAGCTTTTACAAAATCAGGAAGTTCGCACTCCCAATTTAAAGAAAAGCGTAACAAGGTGCAAGAACAACAATTGCAGGAATTGCCCAACAACTATAGGATTTATTGGAAAAAATTGCAGGAAAACACTCTTAAGTTGTCGAAAATATCACTTGGAGACTGTATCCTGCTACTTATACTCGGATGAAGTGATGAAAGTATTCAGGATATAACTAATGTTATTGTGGTGATAACGATATGGAATATTACCTACACTTTTACCGGAAGCCTTACAAAAATGACTGCTGAAGAGCAGAAGGCAGTGAAAACCATTGTTTTTTGACTGCAATTTAAATTTGGCAAATTGGGATGAAATTATAGAATGGGGCAACTGAGGTGTGAACCATGACAGATTATTCCCCTGGAATGCGTGTTATTATTCGTGATGAGGAATGGATGATAAAAAAGGTGGAGACCAATAGCTTAGACAGAAAGACGATTTACTGTATTGGAATATCTCCACTTGTAAAAGACAAAGAAGCAATATTCCTTACTGATATTGAAAATATTGAACAGGTCGATCCTGCAAAAATAAAATTAATAATCGATGATTCCCCATTTTTCAGAAGGTCGCGGTTGTTTATTGAAAGTAAATGGCGACAAAAAACGCCAACGGATAATAAACTTCATATCGGAAGCAAAGCTGCAATGGATCTGATAAATTTTCAGCTTGTACCTGCACAGCTTGCGATTCGTCGTACCCGCCAAAGAATACTGATAGCTGACTCTGTAGGTCTTGGTAAGACACTGGAAGCTGGCATTTTAATGGCTGAATTGATAGCCCGAGGCAAAGGGAAAAGAATTCTCGTTGTTACTGTAAAAAGTATGATGATTCAGTTCCAGAAAGAACTATGGAATAGATTTACCATTCCATTGGTGCGTCTTGATTCAAACAAAATAGCAAAAATCCGTTCTCAGCTTCCTTCAAATTACAATCCATTTTTTTATTATGATAAGACAATTATATCTATTGATACGCTGAAACGGGATCTGGAGTATAGAACACATTTGGAAAACGCATGGTGGGACATTATCGTTATTGATGAAGCCCATAATGTAGCGGAAAGAGGTAGACGTCAGGCTCAAAGGGCAAGACTTGCCAAATTACTGTCAGAACGCTCCGATACATTGATAATGCTTTCAGCTACTCCACATGACGGCAAAAGTGAAAGTTTTGCATCGCTGATGAATATGCTTGATCCAACTGCTATAGCCAATCCTCATGATTATACAAAAGAGGATATCGAAGGACTGTGTATCCGTCGTTTCAAAAAAGATATAAAGGATCAGATAGAAGGCTCCTTCAAAGAAAGGAAAGTTAGTATAGAAAGATGTGAGGCTTCTCCAGAGGAAGAGATAGCTTACCAGGTGTTGGCTGATATGCAGCTTGAAATGGATACTAACAGAAAACATGTAACAGGTCAGTTATTCAAAACAAGTCTTGAAAAGGCCATATTTTCAAGTCCTGCAGCATGTATAAAGAGTATTGAGGAGCGGTTGAAGAAACTTAGAAGAAAATATGATACCTATGATATAGGAGATATAACAAAGCTTGAAGAACTTAGGAATGCTCTGCTCAAAATAACACCGTCGTCTTTTTCACGTTACCAGAAATTATTAAGTTTACTTAATGATAAGAATTATGGTTGGGATATAAATCGTAAAGATGATCGGATTGTTATATTCACTGAAAGAATCGAAACAATGCGATTCCTTGCATCACAGCTTCGAAAAGACCTTGGAGTTGATAACGGCATTGTGCAGGAATTATACGGCGGTATGAGTGATAGTGAACAACAAAAAATTGTGGAGGATTTTGGGCGCGAGGAATCACCTATTCGAATTTTTGTAGCTTCAGATGTAGCTTCGGAGGGTATTAATTTGCATTATTTATGCCACAGGTTAATCCATTTTGATATTCCATGGTCACTCATGGTTTTTCAGCAGAGAAATGGACGTATTGATCGATACGGTCAGAAAGAACAGCCTGATATTCGTTATTTTCTAATCAGCAGCAAAAATGATAAAATCCGAGGTGACATGCGGATTTTGGAAATTCTTGTTACCAAGGAGGAGCAGGCGTATAAAAACATTGGAGACCCAACATTGTTAATGGGTACGTTTAATGTTGAGGAAGAAGAGCTTATAACTGCAGCAGCAATAGAAAAGGGTACAAGTGCCGAAGACTTCAGCAGGCAAATAGATGAATCGGCTGATGATTTCGATCCATTTGAACTTCTAATGAGAGGTGCAGCCTCCGAAGAAGAACCGCCGATCGTAGCAACTGAAGAAACATTGTATAGCGATTTGGACTATCTTCGGAGTGCGTTGACATATTTTTCCCAAAGCGAACAACATCCTGTTCGAGAACTAACTACAGTTGAAGGTGTCGAAATTACGTTAACACCTGAAATGAGACGCAGGTTAAGTGCATTACTTCCAGAAGAAGCTATGCCGAATACAGGCTATTTACTCTTAAGCCCGGACAAGCAGTTCTGTATGGATGAGATGAAACGCAGTATGCAAAGCAACCTGGAAGAATCTGCTTGGCCGCAATCACAATATCTGTGGCCGCTTCATCCCATATTTGATTGGATAAATGATAAAGCAGGGCTACTGTATGGAAGAGGAGAAGCTCCTCTAATTGGGCTGCCCGGAAAATTGACTGAAAATGAGTTTATCTATATTGTGGCAGGAACCATCCCAAATAGAAAATCAACTCCTGTTGTAGATGAGTGGTTTGGTCTTAGATATGTAAATGGTAAATTTTTTGAAGAGATGACTATGGAGCAGGTTATATTCAAAACTGGGTATGGCAGAAGCGATATACCTAACAGTAACAAGTTATCTGATATAAACAGACAAGCTGCCGAAGCACTGATGCCCTCAGTAGTCTCTGAGGCAAATAAAGTATTAAGAAGATATAGTGAAGAATATCGTAATAGGATTAATCCTCAGATAAATGCAGAAATTGGTAAGCTGGCAGAGCTTGAAGAAAGACACAAAGATTATCAGTTGTCATTGTTTGAGGACGAAAGAAGAAAAAGTGCAAAGCTGCGGGAAGTGGAGCGAATATTTGAGCAATTCATTAAGTGGGTTCATGATACCCTCGAAATTAAGGATAATCCATATTTGCGGATTATAGCAGTGTTAACAGGAGTGAATTAATATGGCTATTGATTTGACTGGAATAAGAAATGTTAATGAATATTATACCAACCATTATTTAAACTCAATTTTTGAGGAAAATACTGCCGAAACTATCAGTGCGTGGCGTCAGAAGGCAAAAGAAAAAGAATTACGCACTCCATGGTCATTATTACGTGAATCTGCAAGGCAATATTATGTGATGCATGAAAAAAGCCTTCGCGGCCGTGCAACACAGATGTTTCCTCTGATTCGTGATATGGCAGACATTTATTTATCAGCATTAGGCTATGGAAAGACTGAATCATTTTCAATTACTGTTGATGATGGCCAAAATCACGCATATATCTATCTAGAAATAAAGAAGCAAAACGGGGCACCATTACTTTGGGTAATGCTTTCTCATAAGGAGGGTGAAGATACTGCATTATTACATGAATATTGCTTCGATGCAAGTACAGCAGATACTCTGGAGCCGAATAAGTCTCTGCTTAACAATGAAGATATGGCGACAAAGCTTTTCTTCAACCTGACAGAAGCACCGCGTTGGCTGATAATTATCGGTGAAAATGCAATTGCGCTCCTTGACCGCAACAAGTGGAATGAAAAAAGATACCTTGAATTCGACTTGGAAGAGATATTTCGTCGTCGCGAGGAGAGTACCCTGCAGGCAATGAGTGTATTGCTACACAAAGACAGCCTTTGTCCTGAAGAGGGAACGCCATTGTTAGATACCCTAGATGAAAACAGCCATAGATATGCCAATAGTGTTTCACAGGATTTAAAATATGCATTGCGTGAATCAATTGAACTGCTTGGTAATGAGGTACTATATGATATGGCACATAGGCAAGGGATAAACCTAGAGGAAAACCCTGTCGACGCTGGTGAACTCTCTATTCAATGCCTGCGTTATATGTATCGCTTGTTGTTTATGTTTTTTATCGAAGCAAGTCCCGAATTAGGGTATGCACCAATGAAATCACAAGCCTATATGCAGGGATATTCTCTTGAAAGTCTGAGAGATATAGCAGACAGTATAAGAGAGGAAACAAGTGAGGTTGGCGAGGGTTATTATCTACATGAAACTCTTACACAGCTTTTTGATTTGATTTATAATGGCTATCCCAAGACAGAAGAGGAATTGAAAGAACTATCTTCTTCTGATTCTATACACAACATATTTATTATAGAACCCCTAAAGGCACATATCTTTGATCCGGAATACACACCTCTGCTGACAAAAGCCAAGCTGAGAAATTGTGTAATGCTTAGAATAATTGATTTAATGAGTATAACTCGTCCTACGGGTCGAAGAAACGACCGCCGCGGGCGTATATCCTATGCTGCTCTTGGCATCAACCAAATGGGAGCGGTATATGAGGCTCTATTGTCTTATCGAGGTTTTATTGCACAGGAAACCTTGTGCGAGGTGAAACGTGCTCGTGATGAAGTTGATGAACTTGATGTTGGTTACTTTGTTCCGGAACATGAACTGGAGAATTATACAGAGGATGAACGGGCCCGTTACCCAGATGGGAAACTTCGCAGGTATGAAAAAGGCACGTTTATCTATCGTCTTGCCGGGCGAGAACGAGAAAAATCCGCTTCGTATTATACGCCGGAAGTTCTTACGAAATGCCTTGTTAAGTATGCATTGAAGGAACTATTGGAAGGGAAAACAGCAGACGAAATATTGAACCTAACCATCTGTGAGTCTGCTATGGGTAGTGCTGCATTCTTGAATGAAGTGATCAATCAACTGGCAGAGGCTTATCTGGACAGGAAACAGAAGGAACTCGAGGAATCAATATCTCATGAAGAACGTTTCAATGAGTTGCAAAAAGTAAAGATGTATATTGCAGACCGTAATGTATACGGTATTGATTTAAATCCCATAGCGGTAGAGCTCGCTGAAGTTTCGCTATGGCTGAATACAATATATAAAGGCGGATTTGTGCCATGGTTTGGAACACAGCTTGTATGCGGCAACTCTTTGATTGGAGCAAGAAGACAGTGCTATCGTATTGAACAACTGCAAACAGCAACAAAAGGTATGCGATGGTATGATAATGACCCTGAACGTGTTCCAGTGGGCAGCAAGCGTATGCCAAGAAAGCAAGTATATCATTTTCTAACAGGTGATCCTGGTATGGCTAACTATACAGATAGAGTCATCAGAAGTCTTGCCCATGATGAAATAAAGATTATAAAAGATTGGAATAAGAAGTTTTCTAAACCCTATAATGATGACGACATTCAAAACCTATTGCGCTTGTCAAGCATAATAGATGAACTATGGGAAAAGCAGATAAAGTTGCGAAAGGAAGTTAACGAAAAAACATTAGATGCCCTTACAGTTTACGGACAGGATGAGGAAACAGAATCTTCCCATACAACAATACGGGAAAAGGACATGATATATAAAACACTCTATAAATCTAAGGAGCAGAAAAATGCTGGGCCTTATGCAAGGCTCAAATTTGCTATGGATTATTGGTGCTCTCTCTGGTTCTGGCCTATTGATAAAGCTGAGCTTCTTCCTACCAGAAGTGAATTCATAGCTGATATGTATCTGATCTTGGAAGGAACAATAGATACTTTCAAAGGCGTTAGTGAGTCGGTTAAAAATGGACAACTTTCATTATTACCAACAGAGCATGAGCAGTTGGTGATGGAAATAAATGAGCTGTATACAGGTATGGGTATAGTGGATATACCAAAGTTGTGCCAGCAGCAACCTCGCCTTGCCCTGGTGAAGGAGATTGCCGATAAGCAGAAATTTATGCATTGGGAACTGGAGTTTGCAGATTTGTTTGCTGAACGTGGTGGGTTTGATTTGATTATTGGTAATCCGCCATGGATATTGCTTGGTTGGAATGAACAGGATGTGCTTTCTGATAGTCAACCTATGTTTGCGATTAAAAACCTATCGGCTGCAGAGACTGCTAGGCACCGTGAAGAAGCATTAAAAAACGAGAGAACAAAATCAGACTACTTTGCTGAGTATGGGACTATAACAGGAACACAATGTTTCTTAAATGCTGTGCAAAATTATCCTGATTTGGTTGGCATGAAAGCAAATCTTTATAAATGCTTTTTACCACAAGCTTGGCAGTTTGGCAGTAAAGTAGGTGTGTCAGCTTTTGTACATCCAGATGGGGTTTATGATGATCCTAATGGAGGTCTTTTAAGAAAAAAGGTATATCCCAAGCTCAGAAAGCATTTTCAGTTCCATAATGAAAAGAAATTATTTGCTGAAGTTTATAATAGAGCTATATATTCTATAAATATCTATTGTAACCTAGCAACTACTGAATTTGAATCTATATCAAATTTATATTTACCTGAAACGATTGATCAGTGTTATGAAACTAATAGTAATGGAGAAATTGGTGGCATAAAAGATCAAAATAATAAGTGGAATGTTGTTGGTCACCCGGATAGGATTGTTCATGTAGATAAAAAAGGTTTGCAGTTGTATGCTAATTTGTTTGATGGAACGAATCAATGGAAACAGGCTAGACTACCAACACTACATGCAAAACAATTACTAGATGTATTATTGTGCTTTGCCCAAAAAGAAAGCAATATAACGATCTTAAGTAGAGAAGTTTTTTGCTCACAAATGTGGAATGAGACTAATGCACAAAATGATAGTACGATAGTGCGAAATGTACATTTTCCAGAGACATTACTAGATATGATTTATTCTGGACCCAATATAGGAGTAGCAAATCCCGTTTTTCAGGCATCGCAACGTAATTGCAATACACATCGCGCGTTTGATTTTGTTGATCTCCTATATATAAACGAGGATTACTTGCAGAGATGCAATTATTCTCCCGCATGTGAGATTACGGAGTATTTATCTCGCATTCCGACGACACCATGGGGGACTAAGTACCATGATAGTTTTAGAGTTATTGCACGAAAAATGCTAAACTTAAGTGGGGAACGAACTTTAGTGCCCTGCTTGGTTCCACCTCAAACCACACACACAAATGGGCTTATAGGTTTTTCATTCAGAGATCAGAATATGTTATCTCTAGCAGCTGCTTTGTTTGCTTCTTTACCATATGATTTTCTTATTAAGGTAATGGGAAAGACGAATCTTTATGAGGATAATGCTAGGAATATGCCAATTATAAGTACAAAATTTGATAATTCTTTACGAACACGTATACTTTTACTAAATTGCCTGACACAGTACTACAGTGAACTGTGGGTAGGACAATTTGAAAAAAAATATAAAGATGAGCTTTGGTCTAAATCCGACCCTCGCCTTCGCCCTGAAAAGTTTACCTCACTCACTCCAGAATGGACATGGGATACACCTCTGCGTACAGACTACGAACGCAGACAAGCATTAGTAGAGATTGATGTGCTTACCGCAATGGCATTAGGCATGACCTTGGAACAGCTAAAAACCATATACCGTATCCAATTTCCTGTGTTGCAGCAGTATGAAGCTGATACATGGTATGACCAAAATGGCAGAATTGTATTCACCAACAATCGCAGCTTAACAGGTGTTGGCTTTAGCCGTGCAGAGTTCGAGCCGATAAAGAATGCAAAAGCAGGCGAAAAGTTCTACCACACTATTATAGATGACACTATGCCCGGTGGCCCTGTGGAACGCACCATTGAATATGTTGCTCCGTTTGATAAATGTGATCGGGAGCAGGACTACGAAACAGCATGGGAGTTCTTTGAAGAAAAGCATGGCTCTTCTCTTAACAAATAATAGGGAGCTGGTGGGAATGGCAAACAAGTATCGTATACCTGAACTGGACAAGCTTTTTGAAGAAGTTGGGATATATCGAAAGAGTAACGACTTTAGAGATCTTCTAAATTTTGTAAAAAGATTTCCTAAAATGGCACCTTATAATGCGATGTTGGTCCACGTTCAGAAACCCGGCAGTCAATTTGTTGCCAGTGCTTATGACTGGGCAGTAAAATATGACAGAAAACCAAAAGTTGGTGCAAGGCCACTATTAATACTTCGACCGTTTGGCCCTGTTGCGTATGTTTTTGAGCTGAATGATACAGAAGGCGCTCCGTTTCCTGAAGCTTTGCTAGAGCCATTTAAAGCAGAAGGAGATATACCTCAAAGCAAACTTGACGCTTTTGTGTCCAGTATGCTTTATGAACGAATAATTGTAAATGAACAAGATTATGGTTCAACTATGGCTGGAGTAGTAAAAGCAATTAACGAAATATTAGACTACAAAACATTGAATAAATCTGAGCGCTTTAATGTCTTATTTGGTATTGCCTTGAATAGAAATTTAAATCCAACTGAGGAAATGGCTACATTATTTCATGAATTGGGTCATGTGTTCTGTGGCCATATTTATCATCAAAAAGCAAAATGGCTGCCCCAGAGGCATTTCTTATCACAGAATGAAAGGGAGTTTGAAGCTGAATCAGTATGTTGGTTATTGTGTGAGAGGTTAGATATTGCTAATCCGTCAGCTGAGTATCTTAGCGGATATTTAAACTCAAATGATGAAATTCCTTCAATAAGTATTGATTCGGTATTAAAAGCTGTAGGATTGATTGAAAGCATTATGGCAGGTAAAAAAACACCGCGCAAAGAATTGCTCATAAAGAAATAATAAGCTGCTGACACCATGCCCGGCGGTCCAGTGGAACGCACCATTGAATATGTTGCCCCGTTTGAAGATGCGGTCGGGAGCAGGACTACGAAACAGCATGGAAGTTTTTTGAAGAAAAGTATGGGAAATAATGTAGTAAATTCTCTATGTGAGCAAAGGGGGGAGACGGTATATGATACCTTCAGTGCTTGCTAGACAATTGCAGGAAGGGTTATGCGATTACATAGAAACTACATTTCCAATGTCAAACCAGCCATTTAAGGGTTCATTATCTAAGATATTAAGTACGAAAAACTCAGTGTTTCGTGAGCCCTATATATCGGTACGTTTACCGTTCAGAGTTGCTGATGAGGACACTGTAAAATTTGATGCGATTCATCCTAAATATAAACCGTACCTACACCAACAAAAGGCTTACGAAAGGTTAACAGGTGAAGATGCTCGTTCCACTTTGATTGCAACAGGTACAGGCAGTGGTAAAACAGAGTGTTTTCTCTATCCAATACTTGAGTATTGTTATCATCATCGTGGCGAACCTGGAATTAAGGCACTTATTATCTATCCGATGAATGCGCTTGCTTCCGATCAGGCAAAGCGTATTGCGGAGCTCATATATGAAAGTCCTGAACTGCGGGGAAATGTTACAGCAGGAATGTATGTAGGAGGATATGAAGCAAATGCTTCCCGCATGATGACAAAGGATCGTATTATTACTGACCATGAAACAATGTTGTCAAATCCTCCGGATATCCTGCTGACAAATTATAAGATGCTGGATTATTTGCTGGTGCGGCCTAAAGATGCTATGCTGTGGGCATCTAATAATCCCGATAGCCTGAAATATATAGTAGTAGATGAACTTCATACTTTTGATGGCGCACAGGGTACGGACTTGGCTTGTCTATTAAGACGCCTAAAGGCGCGCCTAGATACTCCGCAAGGTTATCTGTGCTGTGTAGGTACTTCTGCAACAATGGGAACAAAAGAAAGTGCTCAGTACATTAAAGAATATGCCAGCAGTGTATTTGATGAGGTTTTTGATGAAGATTCAGTTATTACCGAAGACAGACTGACTGCTTCAGAATTCTTTGCAGGTCATGAAATAGAGGATTTTACTTGCCTTACACAGGAGCAATGTCAAAAGCTTCAGTTCCTTGTTAATGAAGGGGAACTGGCAGATTACTTGACATGTGCAGCTGAAAGCTGGTTTGATGACAGTTTTGATACAACAGATATTATGTCAGATAAAACAAGGCTGAGAATTGGTAAGCAGCTGATGAAGCACAGTTTTATGCAGCATATGCTTGAAATTATGGAGGGAAACTACGTTCAGGAAGAATATATCTGTGAGAAATTAAGAGATAAATTCCCTGATATATCTAAATTAACCCATCCTTCACTTGTATTTGATGCATTATTTGCCTTGATCTCCCATGCAAGAATAGGAACAGAAGGTCATTTACGCCCATTTTTAAATGTTCGGGTGCAGTTTTGGATGAGAGAACTGCGCAGGCTGCTTGCCAAAGTCAGCGAAGATAACATTGAATACGCCCTTGAAGCAGACTTGAATGAAAATCAGGCAAAGCATTATCTACCTGTAGTAAATTGTCGTAATTGCGGGGAAACAGGCTGGGCAGGCATACTTAATGAAAGATACAATATGACTATGGTCAATTTGGAAACCTTCTATAATTTGTACTTCAGTCAAGATACTAAAATAATAACGGTATATCCCTATGACGGAAAAACCGTACCGCCTGAAATGAATCCTGCCCGTCTGTGTACAGACTGCTTGCAACTTGATTTAGGTGAAGGAGCAACGACTTGTTCCTCGTGTGGTAAAAAAAGTGTTCCTGTTGTCTTTCCAAGAAATAACATTATAGGAACTGGAGAATATAAACAATATATATGTCCATTCTGTGAAAGCAAACATGGATTGTCTCTGATGGGATTAAGAAGTGCCACGGCAATCAGCGCTGAAGTGTCACAGCTATATTCATCTAAATTTAATGATGATAAGAAGCTGCTTGCATTTTCTGATAATGTTCAGGATGCGGCACACAGAGCAGGCTTTTTCAATTTCCGTACATGGAGATTTGGCTTGCGTGGTGCAATACAGCATTTTGCTCTTGATGAAGGAAAAGATCTGCCCTTAGATAAATTTCAAACAAGTTTTATAGAATATTGGCATAGTAAGCTGTCCGATGAAAAATTTGCAAGTTTTTTTATTGCGCCTAATATGACATGGATGCGTGCTTATGAAAAAATGATATCGGAAGGTGCCCTAGAGCATAGCGATGAAGCAAGACGCCTGATGGAAGGTATAGAGAACCGAGTTAAATATGAGATTATGCTGGAGTTCGGCTTAGGCTCTCGAACCGGTAGAACTTTGGAGAAGTCAGGATGTTCTGTCTTAAGCTTTGACACGGAAAAAGTCAAAGCTATAGCGGATAGGATAAGGAATAGAACTATTAATGAACTAGGAGCACTCACAAAAAGTCAACCAGAGATATTTGAGCATATGGTCATTGGTTTTTTACATATCATGCGTTTAAATGGTGCTTTTAATGATTCGGTTTATAATATCTTTACATATAACAATGGAAGAACTTATCTACTCTCGAACGACAGAACAAAATGGATGCCAGGAATCCAGAGTGGCCGGAATATACCGCGCTTTATTTATAAGACTTTAGTGGGAGCAAAACGAAATTGGAGCTTCGACGCTCTTACTGGACATTCTAAATATATCAATTGGATTGATGCTTGTATTGATGAGTTTCCTATAGGACAAGATGTACCCAAACTCCTTGCGAACATCATTTTAGATGAACTCGTCAAGTCTGGTATAGTTGTTGCCATGCCTTCACCGCCAACTTACGTTGCTTATGCTATTAATAAGTCTGCTGTAAAAGTAGCCACGGATGTAAAGCAGTTTGTTTGTGATGAGTGTTGTACAGGGATTTCGACTTCTGAAGGTAACAGTAATCTGTGGGATGGTGCACCCTGTATTCGCAGAAATTGCTCAGGACACGTTTATGAAAATAAAGAACAAGAGCTTAACTATTATGGCAAGTTATACAGTAAAGGTGATCTGGTTCGTGTTATTGCACAAGAGCATACCGGTCTATTGGAACGGGATGATCGAGAAAAACTGGAACGCATGTTTAAGAGAAGCGAGAAAGAACAGAAACCATGGTATACAAACCTATTATCATGCACACCAACTTTGGAACTGGGTATTGATATCGGCGATCTTTCTACTATAGTGCTATGCAATATGCCTCCTGCTCAAGCTCAATTTCTGCAAAGAACAGGACGTGCTGGTCGTAAAGATGGTAATTCTTTATCAATAACCGTGGCAAATGCCAGACCCCATGACCTCTATTTTTATGCTGAACCATTAGAAATGATTCAAGGAACAGTTGAACCGCCAAAAATCTTTCTACGCGCTTCTGCTGTTTTAGAAAGGCAATTTGTCGCTTTTTGTATGGACAGTTGGATAAAAAATGGTGTGCCTGAGAAGGCTATCCCAAATAATGTAAGTGTATGCCTGAACAAACTTACACAACGTCCTAAGGATATTTATCCTTTTAATTTCTTACTTTTTGTACAAAGTAATCTATCCAGCCTTCTAAAAAGATTTATACAAATGTTTGCCCATTCAGATTATGGATTGGATGAAGAAACTATTAAAGAGCTTGGAGTGTTTGCAAAGGGCAACGGGCTTGATGACAGCCCTATGCATCTAAAGATTTTGGAGGCTTTTGAGTCATTGAAAGCCCAAAGGGATGCGCTGCATGGTAATATCAAGCAGATTAAGAATTTAATTGAAATTATCGAAAATAAGCCGAAAGATTCTTCTAATGATGAAGAAATTAAGGATTTAAAAAGTGAACTGTATGCTCTTAGTAATGTTGTCAAAAATATTAACAGGAAAAATGTTTTTAACTTTATGGCTGATGAGGGTCTGCTGCCAAACTATGCTTTCCCGGAAGCAGGAATAATACTTAAAGCGGTTCTTTTTCGCAAGATAGAACCTTCGGATGCTGAAAACGATGCTAGAAAACGCAAATACGAAAAGATAGTTTTTGAGTACAGCAGAAGTGCCTCGACTGCTATTAGTGAATTTGCACCGACTAATAATTTTTATGTAGATGGAAAAAAGCTGCAAATCAACCAGATAGATATGACAACAGCACAAAGAGCAAAATGGAGACTATGTCCAAATTGTTCACATGCTGAGGAAAATACTCATCTTACTAATACAGCGGCATGCCCCAGATGCGGCAGCCCCGCATGGGCAGATGCTGGACAGGTTAGAACTATGCTGAAGGCAAGAATGGTGTATTCCAATATGCCTTATGACAAAGCACAAATTGGCGATGAAAGCGATGATCGAAGTATTGTATTCTATTGTAAGCAGTTGCTGGTGGATGTTGATGAAGATAATGATATATATAAAGCATATCAAATGGATAATGATGAATTTCCCTTTGGTTATGAATTTGTTAAAAAAGCAACCTTGCGAGAAATCAACTTTGGTGAGAGGGATATTCAGGGCGAGTGGCTTACTGTTGCAGGTGTAGAAGATGTTCGGAAAGGTTTTAAAATCTGTAAGTTCTGCGGACGAATTCAGCCTAAGAATGGATACCCAAATCACTCTTATGCCTGCCGTGCTAAGAATCTGCAGCCGGGAGACAACGAGCCTTTTGAAGAATATCTGTTCCTATATAGGGAATTTACAACAGAGGCTTTGAGAATCCTTGTTCCAGCCACAACCATGGATTTTTCAAAGACGAGACAAGAATCCTTTATAGCAGCATTCATGCTTGGGATGAAGGAGTATTTTGGAAATGTCGATCATCTGCGGGCTGCGTTAATTGAAGTACCTGTTCAAGATTCAGGATATCGTAAGCAATATCTTGTTATATTTGATTCTGTTCCAGGGGGAACGGGATATCTGAAACAATTGATGCGGCATGAGAGTGCACTGATTGAAATCTTTGTAAAAGCCCTTGCTGTACTTGAAAACTGTAACTGCAAAGATGATCCTCAGAAGGATGGCTGTTATCGCTGCTTGTATGCTTACCGTCAAAGTCACAATATCGGAGAGATATCAAGGAAAACTGCTATTCGTTTACTGCGTCAAATACTTAGCGGAAAAGACAACATAGAGCAAATCGAAAGGCTGGACAAAGTAATTGTAAATCCTCTCTTTGAAAGTGAGCTTGAGCGCTTGTTTGTCCAAGCACTTGAGTTAATGAGAAATGAAAATAGAACTGTTTATATTGAAAAAGCTCTTGTTAATATGAAGGAAGGATATTACCTTAAGGTAGGAGAATGTGCTTGGGAAATTGAACCTCAGGTTCTATTAGATGAACGATATGGTGTTTATGTAAAATCCCGCGCAGATTTTGTTTTATGGCCCAGAAGGAAAACTGAAGGGCAGAGACCGGTTGCTATTTTTACCGATGGGTTCTTACACCATAAGGATAAGTGTGCAGATGACACTTTAAAAAGAGAAGCAATTAGACGGAGCAATCATTTTCGTGTGTGGACCTTAAGCTGGAAGGATGTAGAAAGTATTTTTAAAATCAAAGGTGATTATGCAACGCAAACCTTAGAACCACACAATATGCCGTACGGTTCAATAATTTATAAACCTACAATCGAAAATGGAGGGGCAGAAGTACTCCAACTTGGTAAAACAACACCGTTTGAATTACTAATGCAATATTTGGAGAGACCAAACGCTGAGCACATTTTTAAGGTTCATGCGAAAGCCATATCTTTGTCCTTGTTGAATCCAGGCAAAGCAGCTAATAGGATTGCATTTGATGATTGGTACGAAGAAATCAAAAAAATATTAGACGAATTTCAGATACTGAAATCTGACTTTACGTTTAATGGTTGTTTTTTTGGAACCTGGAGTCCAAGAGAATCTGATGTTTATCTAAAGATTTATTCTGGAATTAAGATCCCAGAGTTGAAAGAGAAAATAGATGCAGATCTACCAATAGTATGCGCTATATTTAAAGATTCAAGTGAGAACAGAACAGACAAGTATGAAGCAGATTGGAATGGATTTTGGCAGTTTTATAATTTGATGCAGTTTTCTGATAACTTCGCAGGTGTAACTAGTGTTGGAATTCAAGAGATGGTATATAGCAGTTTGCCCGTTACAGACAGTTTAATTCAATGCACTGGCATATCTATACCATTTGAAACAGATGATTGGTTAGGTATAAAAGAAGAACTATTTGATGATGAAGCAATTGAGCTTGCAGTCAAGCTGCAATCAATGAATGTAAAAGTCCCTTCGTCTGTTGGATATGAGTTGACAAATCCAAATGGGGTAGTTATTGCTGAATGTGAAATGGCTTGGGAAGAAGAGAAAGTTGCTGCATTATTGATGGAGCAGATTGAAAACAAAATAGAATTTGAGAATGCAGGTTGGCAGGTATTTACTATAAATGATAATGTGCCATCAAGAATCAAAGGGGGAACGAATTAAAATGGGGAAAGCGGTTGTAGCAATTTCATCCGAATTTTTAGATGCATTTGCCGCATTGCCAAGACAAATACAGGGTAAGGTAACTGAATTCATTAATAAATTTCGCAATAATCCTAGCTCTCCGGGGATAAATTATGAAAAGATAAATAATGCAAAAGACAAAAAAATTTGTTCTGTTCGTATAGATGACACATATCGCGGTATTGTGGTTCGTCAGGAAGAATCTGGTGTATATATACTCTTGTGGGTGGATCATCATGATGATGCATATGCATGGGCTCAAAGAAAGAAGTGTATTATCAATCCAGCAACTGGTAATGTTCAGGTTTTTGATGTAATTTTGGAATTACCTGAAACGACGGAAGAGCAAAGTAAAATATTTAGTGGAATTACTGATGAAGAGTTAATTTCATTGGGGATTCCGGAAGAACAAATACCTCTAGTACGAACAATAGTATTCGAAGAAATGCTATATTCTTTGAAAGAATCATTTCCTGAAGATGCATATGAAGCATTAGAATGGCTTGCAAATGGTTTTTCTGTAGAGGAAGTTTCTCAATTGTTTGAATCTGATGAGGATGATGGAGCAGTTAAGGGCGACAATCTCGCTACAGCTTTGGATAATGCAAGGAGTCAAAAAAGTTTTGTTATTATTGAAGGTGAGGATGAACTTCGCCGAATTATGGCAGAACCATTGGAAAAATGGAGAGTATTTTTGCATCCATCACAAAAGAAAATCGTGAAAAAAGATTTTAACGGGCCTGCTCGAGTGCTGGGAGGTGCAGGTACAGGGAAAACTGTTGTAGCAATGCATCGTGCAAAATATCTTGCGTCTAAATTGGAAGGTAATAAAAGAGTTTTATTTACAACATATACAACCAATCTTGCAGGGGATATTAAAGAGAACCTCAAAAAAATTTGCACAGTAGATGAACTGCGCCGTATAGAGGTGATCAATCTTGATGCATGGGTTATGCAGTTTATGAGAGAGCAAGGATTTTCCTATTCGATCGCTTATAATAATCAACTGGAAGAAATATGGGAAAACGCTATAGCCCTTGCTGGCGATACTACTGGTTTTACTGCGAAATTTTACTTAGAAGAATGGTTGAAGGTTATCTCCCCCCAGGAAGCATACACAAAAGAATCTTATATGAAGGCTTCTCGCATTGGCAGGGGCACACGCCTTAACCGAAAAGCGCGAGTTCAGGTATGGAATGTAATTGAAGAGTATCAGGCATTGATGAAAGATAAGCAAATTAGAGATGTTGAAACAGCTATGTATGAATGCAGGTTACTTATTGAAAAAAATCCTGATATGCTGCTATATTCAGCAGTTATTGTAGATGAAGCTCAAGACCTCAGCACAAATGCATTCCGACTTTTACGATCTATTGCAGGAGAACAACATAGGAATGATATGTTTATTGTTGGTGATGCGCATCAAAGGATATATAAAAATAAAGTTGTATTGTCCAGGTGTGGTATTAATATCCGTGGAAGAAGCAGTTATTTAAGGATTAATTATCGTACTACAGAAGAGATTAGAAAGTATGCATTTGGACTATTAAAGGGTATTCCTTTTGATGATTTGGACACTGATTATGACAACGGCAAGGTTTGTCAATCGTTAACTCATGGAATAACGCCCATAGTAAAAAACTTTTACTCTGCTACGGAGGAATTGGATTATATAGTTGATGAAATTAAGAGGGTGCAATCTTCAGGTACTGATTTAAGAAGTATTTGCATTGTAGCGAGAACTCATAGACTGCTAGATGATTATATTAAAGGCTTATTAGAAAAAGGAATCAAAACATATGAAATTAAACGAAGCAGGATCGATGATAGGAGCTTTGAAGGCGTTCGTATGGCAACCATGCATCGTGTTAAAGGGCTTGAATTTAAACATGTATTTGCAGTTGCTGTGAATAAACGTATTGTACCTCTACATTCTGCAATAAACACAACTGACACTGTTGCAGAGGAAGAATCTTTAACAGCAGAAAAATGTCTGCTGTATGTAGCACTCACACGTGCACAAAAAACAGCATATATCACAAGTTATGGCCAGCAGTCAGAAATGATTATCTAATTGGACGTTTCTATATTAATACCATGTTTTACAACTGGCTTTCAACATTCTGCTACACAAAAACAGTAGTTAATTTATGGTAACTTTTCCGTATATCGAGTAAAATTTAGATAAATATCCAAACCGGCCAGTTTCAGAACCCGGGGCACTTTTATACCTGCTGTGTTTTAATGCTTTAATACGGTTGAAGAGTTTTAGAGGCAAATAATTTAAATATTTCATAAGTCTTTACAACTTATTGATATTATTATTTCAGAAATATACCCGAATCTTGCCGCTAATGTCTATACTGCGAAGGTAAAAATATGTCCGTCCGCTATTACAGGCGCAGTTAAAGTGGAAGGAGGAAGGCAGAATGGTATGCTCTATAGATTTTGTTTATCCTAAAGATAATGCAAAAACAATGCTTGTTGATCTTTTGAAGAACAATGAATTCCAAATTATAAGCGAACAAGAAATTAATAGTGGAGCAGGTATTAAGTTGTATTTATCATATAACAGCACACAGTTTGCATTAATTCTCTATTTTAATAATAAAAAAGGTCTATCAACAAAAGTTGTGCTTGAAAAAGAAACCCCGGATATAAAAGACAAGATTGAGTTCATATTGTCTCAGCTTGGTAATTCCAAAAAAGTTGGTAAGTCTTTGCCAGTTCATTCAAGTATTTTTATTTATGACTCTGAACAAAGGAAGGTCCTTAAAACATTGTTTTTGAATTCTGGGTATAGAATTACTGAACAAAATAAAGATAAGAACAAAGACTACGTTTTTAAGATTGAGGATTTAAACCATGCATTAACAGTAACACAATTCTCTAAAGGAACCTTATTGTTACAAGGCATTTATTCGGGCTTAATTGATAAGATTGTAGGAATGATCGAACAAGTTAAACCACTAACAGATATGGAAAGAGCTTTATTATATGTTCCTTTTGAAAGTCAAGGGTTAGTTAAAGAGGATTTGGAAAAAAACTATGAAGTATTTGATATAGCCAATGAAAAAAATAAAAGAGAATTGAATGATGTATTTGAATATTTGTTTGAAAATGATAAAAAAACTTTTAATACTGGTATCGCTTTAATAGAGATTTTAAAAGATGAACCCCGGAAATTGCCAGAGTATAATTTTATAGTAGCTATGTTTGCTAAGGTATTTGAAGGATTTATTATCAAGATGATGATTGATAAAAATTTTTTCACATTGGAAGATTACAGAAAAAATCCAAATGTTGCAGATATAGGTAACGCTTTAAGAAAGAAGAAGTTTGAAAAATATATTAAGGACCAGAAGAGATATGGTTTTATTTTGGAAAAAATGGTAGCTATTTGGGAAGGAACAAGATGTAAGGAAATGCATTCTGATCCAATTGGTGAAGAAGTAATTTTAAGTGTTGATAATATACAAACAGCTATAAATAGGGTTGGAGAAATAAAAGAATGCATGAGAGAAGCGCATTTAATTATTATTAAATTGGGATATACGGATGAGGACTTACAAAGAGAAAAAGAAGATAGTACTAACCAAGTTAAAAAAGAATCTACAAATGTTTATTTTCGTATTGGGACGGATGAATCTGGAAAGGGGGATTATTTTGGACCACTTTCGGTAGCTGGGGTAGCTATTAATAAAAATGATGAGGAAAAATTACTTAGAATAGGAGTGAAGGATAGCAAACAAATCTCCGACGAAAAAATACTACTAATTGCAAATGAGATTAGAAAGATAATACCAAGACATCGAATTCAAATTGTTTTCATTAATCCCGAAAAGTACAACCAACTGTATAATGAGATGAAGAATTTAAATAGAATATTAGCCTGGGGTCATGCAAGAACAATAGAAAACTTATTACAAAATAATAATTGTGAACTTGCAATTGCTGATCAATTTGGTGACCCCGAATATATTTACAAAGCATTAATGGAAAAGGGAAAAAAGATTAAACTAATTCAAAGGACTAATGCGGAACAGGACGTAGCAGTAGCTGCTGCCTCTATTATTGCACGTGAAACTTTTCTTAAGAAGATAAAACAAATGTCAGAGTATTATGGTTTGGAAATTCCTAAAGGAGCGTCAGCTCAGGTTGAATTAACTGCGAAAAAGATAGTTGAAAAATACGGAAAAGATGAGCTTTATAAGATATCAAAATTTCATTTCAAAACGACTAAGAAGGTATTAGAAAATGAGTAAAGAATACGCTGAGAGCCTCGAAAAGAGTAATAGATGGCAGGAAGCATTAGATGTATATAAGGAATTACTACTTAGCGATAAAAACAATATAAAAATACATGCAAAAATAGGTTGGTGCCAATCTAGATTACAGCAATATGAGGAAGCAATACAATCATTTATGGAAATTTGTAATAGACAACCACAATCGGCAAGATGGCCTTATATGGTGGGTTATCAGTATTATTGTATGCAAGATTGGCCTAATGCCATCGATTGGTTTAAAAAAGCTTTATCGTTGTATCCAGATTATTTCATAGTTAAATATAGGCTATCTTACGCATTAATCAAAGTTTCTGGTAATCTTTTTCGATTAAAGAAACCAGATTACTTGGAAGCTATGAAACATCTTGAGGAATGTCAACAACTGTGGGTAAAGATGTCTGATGATCAAAAGAAAAAAAACAGATCTACATATGCTGATGTTTGCTTTCAGCAAGGTAAAATATATATTGAAAGGGAAGATTACGACAAATCTATTAAGTACTTTAAAATAGCTTTTGAAATTGATCCAAATTCACTAAATTATCAGTATCAATATGCAAAAACTTTATGTATCTGTGGCAAATATGAAGAGGCTATTAAGATTCTACCAAAAGATGAAAGTAAGTATTATGTTAAAGAATTAAAAGCGGAGATACTTACAGGATTGAATAATTATAATGAAGCCTTAAATATACTTTTTGACTGTATAAAGAGAAGAAACCGGGACTATTTATTAAGGCAAATTGCATTAATTTATCTTCAATTAAATAATACAAAAGAAGCTTTAGGATATGCTAAAAAGGCAATTAGTATGAACAGAGAAAATCATAAAAACCACTATATTTTGGCTAGGATTCTTTTTAATCAAGGCTTGTTATCAGAAGCGAAACATGAAGCTAAACTTGCGGATAGACTTAAAATGAAAAAATATGGTACCGAATTCTCTGAAGCGAAAGCTTTATTAGAGGAGATAGAAGAACTAAATTATAATAATGATGAGGATATTGCAGAAAAAATTTCATCAGAAAAAAGACAAACTGGAATCATAAAAAGGTATATCAAAGAAAAGGGATATGGTTTCATTGAAAGTAATGATAAATCGTATTTCTTTCATATAACCGATATACCAATGCAGAAACAAAGCCAAGTTAACGAAGGTGTGCTTGTATCATTTGAAGAAAAAACATCTCCTAAAGGATTAGTAGCGTCGAATATTATAATTATTGATTGAACGTACACACGATTACCGTCGGCAGGGCGCAGATTGTATTTCATGATGAGAACTCAAAGAAGTCAAATCATGGAGTTTACGCACCCACGGCCATGGACCTAACCATGGTCCCACCCAGCTTGTCCGGGCCTAAGTAAAGTAGCGTCGTACTAAGGCCCAAAAGGATAATGAAGTGATTGTTGCTGTTTTATATATTTCGAGACGCAACTGGAAAAACGAACATGAGAAATATGATATCAAAGGCGAGATTCTCAGCTAGTAAATTACACCAAGGAGCGCGCTTTTAAAACAGCGGTGCCTGGCAGAGTGCAAAAAAAAATACACAGGTGACGTTGAGCAAAATCATGATCATTGGGGTCGGTTTGGGCGGGCTGTTTGCCGGCAACCTGTTGGCCGCCAGGGGGCACCGGGTAAAAATATTTGAATCGCACAGTGCGCCTGGCGGCTATACAGCCAGTTTCCGGCGGGAAGGTTTTCATTTTGAGAGCGGCACTTTTTCTTTTGAATTATCGGGCATGATTTTCGGAAAGGTTTTTCGCCAAAGGCTCCAGGCTTTACCGCTTGTTCAGCCAGATCGGTTATCCGGAGATGGCCGCTTATATCCTGGGAGGAGCCATG